>JBIHZT010000289.1:0-5460 GCA_044240265.1 Luteolibacter sp.
CATGTCGCCGACGTGCGGGACGACGGGGACTCCGAACTTTTTGCACATGATGCTCACGGCGAGAAACTCGCTAACTCCAGCGACGCGCACGGCATCGACCTGGATGAAGCCGGCGCATTCCACCTGCAGGTAGTTCTTGAAAATGATGCGGTTCGGGACGTGTTCGCCGAGCGCGAGTTTCACCGGGGCGATGGCATCGGCCAAGGTCTTGTGGCCGATGATGTCGTCCGGGTGGGTGGGCTCTTCGATCCAGAACGGATTGATTTCCTTGAGGCGCGCGCAGATGTCGAGTGCTTGAGGAAGCGTCCATTGCTGGTTGGCATCGACCATGATGCGGGCATCCGGACCGGCGACTTCGCGGACGATGCGGGCGCGGCGGAGATCGCGCTCCGGGTCCTTGGAGCCGACCTTGAGTTTCATGGCGGTGAAGCCGGCGTCCATCGCGCGCTTGCAGTTTTCGCGGACTTGTTCGTCGCTGTAGTTGAACCAGCCGACGGAAGTGTCATAGCCGGGATAACCGCTGGCGAGAATGCCTTCGCGGGAGGCGCGACTGGCGGTGGGATTGGTGAGGAGCTCGACGGCTTGCTCGTGGGTGAGCACGTCTTCGAGGTAGGAAAGATCGAGCGTGGCGGCGACTTGGGCGGGTGTGAGTTCCAGCAGGAGTTTCCACAACGGCAGGCCGCGGGTTTTCGCCCAGAGGTCCCAGCAGGCGTTGGTCACGGAGGCGAGTGCGAGTTGCACGACGCCCTTGTGCGGGCCGAGCCAGCGGAATTGTTGTTCGTCGGCCATTTCCTTTTGGAGGGTGCCGAAATTCGCCATGATTTCCTCGATGTCGCGGCCTTGCAGGCGGGCGGCATAAAATTCGGCGGCCTTGCAGACCAGGTCGTTGCCCTCGCCGAGCGTGAAAGCGAGGCCGGAGCCGGTGCGGCCCTTGTCGTCGGTTAGGAGCGTGACGGCATAGGAATAAATCGGGTCCTTGTGGATGGCGTCGGAGCCGTGGCCGGAGCCGATGGGATAGCGGGCGTCGCGTGTGGAGATGCGGGTGATCATGGTTTCTGGAGTTGGATCTCTGAAATCGTCGGGCCATCGCTGGCATCGAGGATGTTGAGGCGGATGGCGCTGGCGCTGACGGGCGCGAAGGAGGCCTTGAAATGCGCGCCGAGGGCATCGCCTTTGTGGAAAGTGGTCCACGCGGAGCCGTCCTTTTTCTGGAGTTCGAACTTCTTCACGCGGCTGCTGTGGCCGGAGTAGGCCTCCTCGATGTTGATGCCGTTGAAGGTGGTTTCCTTGGCGAAGTCGATTTGCAGCCAGCTTTGTTTGGTACCCTCCGGAGTGGCCCAGCGGGATTCCACGTCGCCATCAAGAACCATGTCCGCGCCGTATTGCGGGTCGTTCTGGTAGATCACGGATGCGGATGCCTTCGCCCCGGGGATGCTTGAGCGGGTGGCAGCCTTGAGCGGCGCGATGTGCATGGCGTCGCCATCGATGGTCAGTTCCACGATGGTATCAATCGCATCCCACGAGTTTGCGGGAATTTCAAAAGAGAGCGAGCCATCGGCGGTGGTGGTTTTGATCGCCGGGCCGTTGAGTAGTTTCGCGGACTTGATGGCGACGGGAAGGGTGGGGATACTGACAGGACCATCCGCTTTGCTCAGGAGGTGGAGATAGATTTTGTTGCCCTTTCGGGTGCTGACCATGTGGCTGGAGGGTTTCCACGGACCGCCGCGTGTGCCGTAAACCGACTCGCTGTTTTTCGCGAGCCAGGCGCCCATCGCCTTGAGGCGCTCGACCTGGCGGGGTTCGATGAGTCCATCGGGTTGCGGGCCGACGTTGAAGAGCAGGTTGCCATCGCCGCCGTTGGTGCGGATCAGGGTATCAATGCATTCTTTGAGCGACTTCATGGTGTCGTTCGGTTTCCATGCCCATTGTTGGCAGAGGGTCATGCAGGTTTCCCACGGGCGGTCGATGTTGAAACCACCGATCGATTGTTCCGGCGTGTCGTAGTCTGCAACGGGAATTTGGTGGCCGATTCCGCTGCCGACGCCGCCCACGGAGTAGGCGCGGTTGTTGATCATCAGGTCCGGCTGGAGTTTGCGGAGCCTGTTGACCATGGGAATACCATAGGTTTCGCTATAGGATTGGGGCACATCGAACCAGATCGTAAAGAGAGGGCCGTAGTTTTTCACAAGTTCGGTGACCTGCGCCTGGAGGTAGGCGTCGTAGGCCTTCATGTCGGGGTTGGGTTTATGGGACTTGCCGCCGGGCGATCCGAGCGGGAACGCGGGGTGATGCCAATCGCAGGTCGAGTAATAGGCTCCGAAAGCGATGCCACCTTTTTTACAGGCGGCGGCGAGTTCCTTGACCACGTCGCGCTTGAAGGGCGTGCTCATGATATCGTAGTCGGTTACTTTCGAATCCCAGAGGCAGAAACCATCGTGATGCTTGGTGGTGAGCACGATGTATTTCATGCCGGCGGCCTTGGCGATGGCGACCCATTCGTCGGCGTTGAACTTGGTGGGGTTGAAATTTTTGTAGAGGTTGTCGTATTCCTCGATGGGAACTTGCGCGCCGCGCGACCAGCCGATTTCGGTGCCTTTGAGCGAGACCGGCCCCCAGTGGATGAACATTCCGAAGCGGGCGTCCTGCCAGTTTTTGACGGCGGTGGGAGAGGGGGGCGCGGCGTCCTGTGCGAACAGGCTGCCTGCTCCGAGAAGGGTGGTGAGGATGAGGGATGAAAATTTCATGTTAGAATTTCATTTGAGGACTCAGCGGCGGTAGCCGATTTCGGCACCGCCGGAGACGTGCATGATGTGACCGGTGACGAAGCGGGCCTTCGATGATAGAAGGAAGACACAGGCATCCGCGATGACGTCGCCCTCGGGGCAATAGCCGAGCGGGTGGATGTCATCGAGATATTTGGAGATGCCCGCGGGATCGGGTTGTTGGTCGGCCCACTGGTGGAGCATGGGGGTCCAAGTGCCCGCCGGGCAGACGGCGTTCACCCGGATGCCGTCCTTGGCGTAGTCGAGCGCCATGGATTTTGTCAGAGTGTTCATGCCGCCCTTGGTGGCGGTGTAGGCGGCGTGGATTTCCTGGCCGATGACGCCGACGAGGCTGGAGGTGTTGAGGATGCAGCCCTTCGACGCACGCAAAGCATCAATGCCGTGGCGGGTGGTGTGGAGCACGCTTTTCAGGTTGATATTGAAGAGGGCGTCCCACTCGTCGTCGGTGGTTTCGTGGAGTGGTTTGCTAGGGGTGGCGATGCCGGCGTTGTTGTGAATGGCGTCGAGTTTTCCGTAGTGGGAAAGCACGCGGTCGATGGCGCATTTTACATCCGAATCCTTTGAAACATCGCAGGCGAAACCCAGGTGGTCGGGGCCGAGTTCGGCGGCGGCTTGGGCGGATAGATCACCGTTGCGGGCGACGAGAGCGACCTTCGCGCCCTCCGCGGCGTAGGCCTTCGCGCAGTCCAGGCCGATGCCGGTGGAGCCACCGGTGAGGAAGATGATTTGGTCTTGGAGAAGCATGGGAAAATCTGAAATTTGAGATTTGAGATATGAAATCGTTCTTCTTATTCGAGATGATAGAGCTCCTTGGTGTCGGACCAGATCTTGCCGGCCTTGAGTGCTTCGGGGAGCGGGGACTGGCAGGGGTCGGTTTCCTTCCACCAGCGCTGGGTTTCGGGATCTTCGCCCATTTTCTTCATGTCGGCGGCGAAGTCCTTGCCGGTGTATTCGAGGTAGGCGAAGAGATAGGTTTTGCCGGCGATTTCGCGCTCATAGATCGAGAAATTGCGGATGTTGCACGCTTTCAGGTTGGCGTTGACGGATGGCCAGGAATTGGCGTGGAGCTTGCGGTAATACCCGGCTTTCTGCGGCTTGAGGCCGGTGACCCAGGCGTGGCGCTGGACCTGGGTGGGGGCGCAGCTGGCGGCTAGCGCGGCGAGTGTCAGGATGGCGAGGGTTTTCATGATGTTAGTGAAAAACGATATAGAGGACGGCCATGGAGCCGATGACGATGCCGGCGAGGACTTTGTAATTCAGAATGCCAGACCAACCGGGGGCTTTGAGGGCGTCGAGCGGATGCGGCCAGTAGAGGGCTTGCACGTCTTCGCCCGCGAGTTTCGGCTGGAGCTTGGTGAGCGCTATCTGAAGCACCAGGCAGGCGACGAACATGTAGAAGGCCATCATCATGAAGGGCGTGGTGATGAAGAACGCGGGCACCCAGGCGTAGGTTTCGGGAAAGCCTTCGTTGAGGGCCTTGAGCGCGTAAATGCTGACGCCGAGGACGGAGCCGAGCCACATCGTCCACTTCGCGCCTCGGGCGGAGGCGGCGGGCCAGAACACGCCTAGCAGGAAGACGCAGGTGATGGGCGGCGCCATGTGGGCGATGATTTCATTGAGCGCGTTGAAAATGCTGGCCTTGCGGTCGAGCAGCGGGACGAGGGCGATGCCGAGGGCGATGGACGAGAGCGTGGCGACGCGGCCGATGAAAACGAGTTGCTTGTCGCTGGTACCAGGGCGGAAACGTTTGACGATATCGTAACTGACCATGGTGGCGATCGAGTTCGAGGCGCTGGATAGATTTCCCATCAGCGCGGCCATCAGCGCGGCGGCGAGCAGGCCGAGCACGCCGACGGGCAGCAGTTTCTTGATCATGACCGCATACACTTCCTTCGATTTGTAGGGGCGGATGCCTTCAGGGGCGGGGATGGTTTCGCCGGCGTCAGTCGTCACGATTTTCACCGGCACTTCGGGGCCGATGATGAGGGAGGAATCCTTGCCGGTGGGCTTGATCGCAAGCTGGGAGAGATCGAGGGTTTCGCCTTCCTTGAGACGGATCGGGTCGATTTTCGTGCCGCCGAAGTCACCGGTGACGGCTATGATTTTCTCTTTGCCGCCTTCTGGCGTGGTGACCGTCTGGATGAGGCGGACCTGGGTGACGCCTTCGAGGTTCCCTTGTTTGACGGCGGTGTAGAGCATCAGGCCGGGGACGATGAAGATGAAGACGGGGAGGATCTTGATGAGGCCGCAGAAGATCGAGCCGACGCGGGCGTCGTTCTCGGATTTTGCGCCGAGCACGCGCTGGACGATGGTTTGGTCCGCGCACCAATACCAGATGCCGAGGACCGGATAGCCTAGCAGGATGGAATACCAGGGCATGCCGCTGTCGTCGCCGTGGGGGCGGAGCATGCTCATGAGCTTGCCATCGGTGATGCCTTGGGCGGCGGCGTTCGCGGCATCGAGCGTGGTGGTCATGCCTTCCCAGCCGCCGGTTTTGTGCCAGGCGAACCAGGTGATGACGAAGGCACCGAGCAGCAGGACGACCGTTTGGATCGTCTCGGTGATGGCCACGGCGGCGAGTCCGCCGACCACGGTGTAGATGCCGGTGAGGGCGCACATCAGGAAGATGCAGGTCCATTTTTCGATGCCGAAAATGTCGTGCAGGATGAGCCAGCCG
>JBIHZT010000290.1:0-5457 GCA_044240265.1 Luteolibacter sp.
CATCCGCCTGGCGGGCGTTTTGCAGGCCGGGCGTGGCCAGGGGCGGCTCGCCTAACAAGGATGCTCCGGCTTTGACAAGGTCGCGGAGTTTGGTGAGGCGCTCCAGGGTCATGGTGCCGCCGTGGGTGACGGTGATGAGTGGGTATTGCGGGCCGCCGGGAATTCCGGCCCTGCCGTTGCTGACGATGATGCGGCGGAGGGTGTCCGGACCGCAGGCGTCGTAGTCGTGGCCGGGTATGGGTTGGTGCTCGAAGCGGTGGAGCGGTTCCTCCCACGAGAGGGCGAGCACATCGGTGACGACCGGGCCCTGGCGGAGCATGAACTGGCAGCGGGCGAGGTAGTCGTGCCAGGGCTTGGACCATTCCCACCAGGTCTGGGTGCTGTCGTAGTGTTGGCCCCATTTTCCCATGGTCATGCCGGGCTTGAGGTTTTCAAAACGCTGCATGGCGAAGCGGTGGATCTGGAAGCGATTGGCTCCGAGGCAGAACGCCTGGTCGCCGAGCTCCTTCATGGTCGCCGGGTGGGACAGCCAGCGCTCGGTCTCGGAGGCGGTGAAGGCTTCCGCGCCGACGATGAGTTTTCCGTTCAGGTTGGCGGCGGAAACGGCGGCCTTGACGGTGGCGCGGTAGTCGTTCGGTTGGAACGGGTGGCTCCAGAACTCACCCATCGGCTCGTCGGTGAAGTTGGCGGCGTCCAGGTCGTTGCCGGTGGTGATGTAGGGTTGCACGGCCAGCCGCATGCCCCGGGCGTGGCAGAGGCGCTGCATCTCCGCCCAGAAATTTTCCGTGACCAGTTCCGAGACTGTCTGGCGGAGGTCGTAGAGGAAGCGCTCGGTGGTCTGGAGGTCGCCGAGCACGCGGCCGGTTAGCACGGGCAGATAGGGAATGAGGTCGTAGCCGCGGCGGCGTTTGAATTCCTCAGGCATCTTCTCCGTCCAGTTCTGACCGCCGGCTTCCCAGCTATCGACGAAGAAGGTGTGGAAGGTCTTGCCGGCGGCCGGGCCTGCTAGCTCGACCATGCGCTTCATGACATGGTCGAAGTGGGCGTGGATGCCGCGCTTGTCGAGCTTGTCGCACTCGGGGCCCTCGCCTTCCGGGGTGGCGGGCAGGGTCTTCTGGCCGGTCCAGGTGTGGCCGATGCGGAGTAATGTCCACTCGCCGGCGGGTGCGTCCCAGGTGATGGAACCGTCTGCCTTCATGGCCACGGTCAGGTTGACGACGTTTTCCTGGGGGATGCACATTTCCGGCGGGGCCTTGGCGTCGAGCGGTGCGCTGCGGGTGCCTTTCCAGCGGATGTAGTTCAGCCAGACGAGGCGCTTCATGTCGAAGTCCTCGGTGCGGTATGCCGCCTGGACCTTGCTTTCCCGCACTGCGAGCACGGCCACGTCCCGATAGAATCCGCCCTGGGCCTGGGGTTGCGGGAGTTTTCCGGAAAAACGCTTGCCGCCGGGGAGGCGGGTGGCGCTCTCGACGATTTTCTGTGAGGCGAATTCCGGGGTGATCCAGGGGCCGCCGTTGCCGCTGTAGCCGGGGCCGTTCTGGCTCATCACTTCCAGCCCGAGGCGCTTGGCCTCGCTGATTTCCCAGGCGAAAAGCTCCTGCCAGCTCTTGCCCATGTAAGCGTGCGGCCCGGCGGGGATGCCGGGCTGGGCGACGTCGAACATGGTCACGCCGCCGAGACCGGCGCGCTTCATCGCCTCCAGCTCGCGCGTGATGCACTCCTTGTCCACGTTTCCATGCAGCCAGTGGCCCCACACCCACGGCCGGGCGGAGTCGGGTGGATTGGCGAAGTCGTGCTTCTGCGGATCAGCGGGTGATTCGCAGAAAGCGGGGGAAACCAAGGCGAGATGGAATGCGGCGGCGCAGGTGATTTTCTTGAGAGCTGAGAGGGCGCTTGGCATTGGAATGATGGAGAGGGGCGATCGGCTAGATCGGTGTCGATCCCCAAGAGAGCGTGGGCGGGATGCCCACGCTCTATCATGAATCACGGATTGGAGTCGAGGACTAGCTGATCAAGGTGTGGGGCTGGTCTTCACCTGGATGAAGGCTTTCGGCTGGCTGGTCTTCGGCGAGGTGACGCGGAAGGTCCGATAGGTGTAGCCGGTGGGAACCGCAGGCAGGCCGGTGGTGATGGCTGGGCTGACTTCATCCACGCCGAAGGTGAACGTGCTGAGGTCGGTGCTAGCGCGGACGGCGTAATCGACACCATCCTGGCTGGCAAGCGCCGGTGAGGTGAGCGTGAAGCTCGCTCCCGTGCGGCAGGCGAAGGTGTATGTCAGGTAATCGGTGCCGCTGATGTTATCGATGGCGGAGCGTTTCAGTCCGGTATCCGTCCCATTTCCGGGATTTCCGGAGAACGCGAATTCGGCGAGGTTGCTCACGCCGTCGTTGTCCGAGTCTGCCTCGGGTGTGTTCGGGGTGACCAAGGGGAAGTTGGTGCTCATCCAATCTTGGAACGGCGTGGAGGTGACGGCGGCGGTCTTCTCCAGCCTGCCGTCGCTCTCGGTGAAGGTGTAGGTGCTGGCACCCACGGTCTTTTTCCAGATCTTGCTGTCGAGGGCGGTTTCGGTGAAGCCGGTGACGGTGAAGCTGGTGTCGAAGGTTTCCGCCACGTTGTCCACATCCACCAGCAGCCACGAGGTGAGGTCGGGTGCGAGTGCCGCATCGGTGAGGTCGATGTTAAGAGCTCCGTTCAAAGTAAGCGTTCCGGTGGCGTTGCCGGTGATCTTGTTGGAGGATGCGTCGGATTTTGGGATTAAGCGGGTGCTGCCGCCGCTGGCGAGGACGAGAGTGCCGCCGTTGACGGTGGTGTCGCCCGTATAGGTATTGACACCTGAAAGGATCCATTTGCCAACACCTTGTTTGAGGACCGGGAGGGATCTCGACGGGCTGGCTACCTGGCCGATGACTCCGCTGATCGTATTGTCTCCGGCAGAGGCACCTCCAAGAATCAGATTGCGGGTCGTAGCGTCGATGGTGAGAGTGATGTTTCCCGAGATTGTGAGTGAATCGGCAGCGCTCGAAATGTTGAGGGCGGGGTTGCCGCTGGTGTAGTTAATTGGTCCTTGGATTAGATTGTCACCGCTCTCGTTGTTGATGCCACCGCCGTCACCGGAGTTGGAGGAAACGAAAAAGTCGATGTTCGAAGGGATCGTGATGCCGCCCTTCAGCCAAAGTGAGCGATCGCCACCCTGCATGATGATGCCTTTGCGGTTGGTGCCGCCGGGGGCGGGGTCCGCTACGCCGAGGGCCTGGGAGTTGGAGAGCGTAAGGCGTCCGGCGTTGACGGTGATGTTTCCGGTGAAGGTGTTGGCTGCGGAAAGTGTGAGGGTACCGGCGGTGTCCTTGGTCAGCCAGGTGGTGTTGGTGCCGGACAGGTTGGTGGTGCCTGCAAGGATCGCGCTGACGGTGCCTGCCTTGCCGGCGCAACTTGGGGCCGATAGGATGCCGGTGGTACCGGTGATCGAGCCGCTAGTGACGGTAAGGGCTCCGATGGTTTCGGTTTTGTCGGCGATGTCGAGCGTGCCGCCGTTGATGTTGACCGTGCTAGTGATTGTTTCGGCAATGGTGTCCGTAGCATGGCCAAGGACGAGCGTGCCGCCGGAGACGGTAGTGGTGCCGGTGTAGGTATTGGTGCTGGTGAGCGTGAGCTTGCCGATGCCGGACTTGGTGAAGTTGTAGTTGTTGTCGTTGGCGCCGGTGCCGCCGAGAATACCTCCAAAGATATGGTCGGCTGTGTTATTGACCGTGAAGGTTGTAGTGGTGGCGCTTGAATTGATCACCCGGTTCGCGGTGCTGGTGCCTGCTGTGGTGAGGCCGCCGACCTGTTGGCTGCGCGAGTTCATCTGGAAGACACCGTTGGTGTTGGCGACCGGGTCGCCGAGGACGAGGGTGGTGCCGATGGGCAGGCGATTGCTGCTACGGCCCATAAGGAGATTACCGCGGAGCACACGGGTGTCGCCGGTGTAGGTGTTCACCCCACGGAGCTGGATAGTCGCGGATCCGGCTTTAGTCAAACCGGACGAACCCTGGATCTTCGCACCGATGCTGGAGAGTGAACCGGTAACGCCCGTGATCGTCGGGTTGGAGCCATCGAGGATCAGGATGCCGGCGGTATCGTCGACACCGACGGTATAACCGCCGGCTGAGAAGGTGACGTC
Source organism: Luteolibacter sp. (assembly GCA_044240265.1). GTDB lineage: Bacteria > Verrucomicrobiota > Verrucomicrobiia > Verrucomicrobiales > Akkermansiaceae > Luteolibacter. The sequence goes on from JBIHZT010000290.1 coordinate 4,160, forward strand.
GTTGGCTGTGACGGTGGTATCGAGGGTGACCACGCCGGCGGTGCCTGCGAAGTTGGCGTCGTCATTAAGTGTTGAAGTAGTAGGCCATGTCGTGCCGAAGCCGGTCCAGTTGGCGGTGGTGGTGTCCCAGACATTGTTGGTGCCGAGTAGGCCTCCGGTGGTGGAGCCATTCCAGTTGTAGGTATCCGCCTGGGCAATGGCGGCGGAGCCGATGACGATGAGGGAGACAAAGATGGGCTTGAGGCGGTTTTTCATGATGCTGGATTTTGGTGGTGGTTTTTTGGCGTCCGCATGACGTGTGGACGATACGACGATCCCGAAGTTGAAGCTGCCTCCCGGTGAGCGCAAGATTCCGACCCTCATCCTTTCGGCGGAGGCGCGGGCGATTCCGGGGACGCGTCTTGCCTTGCGGAACCTCATCCGAAAGGATGAATCCGGTCGTGATGACAAAGCTCGCGGCCGCGGTGATGCTCCCGAACGATTGCGGCAACGAGCCCGCCAGCGAAACTGAAATTCAATCCGACAAAATGACGATGTGCTTCCGAAGCAAACTCCTGGCGGCGGTGGCGCTTGTTCTTGCCCTTCATCATCCACTGGCCGCCAAGGACTTCGACGTCAGGGGGCATGGCGCGGTGGGCGACGGCAAGGCGCTGGACACCGCCGCGATCCAGAGGGCCATCGATGCCGCCGCGGTGGCGAAGGGCGGGCGGGTGGTTTTTCCTTCCGGAACCTACCTGAGCGGCAGCATCCGGCTGAAAAGCCACGTGAAACTTCATTTGGAAAAAGGCGCGACGCTTCTCGGCAGCACCGACCTCGCCCACTATCAGAAATTGAACTTCCTCGCACTGGTGATGGCCAACGCGCAGGAAAACATCGGGATAAGCGGTGAGGGCGTCATCGACGGCCAGGGGAAGATCATCGCGGAAGCGCTCATCTCGCCGATCAAGCCGGGTCAGTTTCCCGATGCCGGCGAGGCCAAGCGGCCGGTGCTTGTCAACTTCCGCAACTGCCGCGACGTGACCGTGCGCGACGTCACGCTGCGGGAAAGCGCCTGCTGGGTGCAACTCTACCGCGACTGTGACCGCGTGCACATCGAGAACATCACCGTCCGGACCATGGCCGCCATCACCAATGACGGCCTCGACATCGACGGTTGCTCGAACGTGGTGGTGCGCGGCTGCGACATCGACTCGGAGGATGACGCGATCTGCCTGAAATCCAGCGGCAGGCTGTGCGAGAACGTGCTGGTGGAAAACTGCCGGATCCGCTCGAGCTGCAACGCCCTGAAATTCGGCACC
>JBIHZT010000291.1:0-5454 GCA_044240265.1 Luteolibacter sp.
TGGAGGCGGATGACGGAGGCAGCTTCGGAGCGGAGGATTTCGCTGTCGCGCTGGAAAATCTGCAACAAGCGGCGCGCGGTTTGGGTGGCGGCGGCGGAGGTTTCCACAACCCCGGTGAGAAAGAAGGTGAGCCAGTCTTCCCAGTTGCCATCGACGCGCACTTCCTGAAGCAAGCGGTAATAGTCGTCGCGGTGTTTTTTTAGATAAAGGGAGAGATAAAGCATCGGCGCGTCCAGGACGCCCTCGGCACAGAGGATGAAGGTAATGAGCAGGCGGCCGAGACGGCCGTTGCCATCGAGAAACGGGTGAATGGTCTCGAACTGGACGTGGGCGAGGGCGGCCTTGAGCAGCGGGCGGGTTTTGACCGGCTGGTCGTGGAAGAAAAGTTCAAGGGCTCCCATGGTTTCCAAAACCGCATCGGGCGGGGGCGGAACGAACCGGGCGTTTCCAGGGCGCGATCCGCCGATCCAGTTCTGGCTGGTGCGGAACTCGCCGGGCATTTTCCCGCTGCCACGGCCGTGTGCGAGAAGACGGGCATGGATTTCCCGGATGAGACGGAGGGAAAGAGGAGTGCCGCTTTTCAGGAGGTCCAGGCCGTGCTGCATGGCATCGACGTAGCAGGAAACTTCGCTGACATCTTCGAGCAACCCGGACGGGGTGTTGGCGAGTTCGTGGCTGAGAAGGTCCGAAAGCGAGGACTGGGTTCCCTCAATCTGCGAGGAGAGCACGGCTTCCTTGCGGACATAGGTGTAAAGGAAGAGTCCGGGATCGGGAAGCAGTAGTGAAATTCCATCGAGACGACCCAGGGCGGTGGACGCCGCGTCGAGCAGAGCACCTAATTCTCCGTCGATTTCTAATGCCGGGATGGGCGGAAGTGGAGCTGGAACAAAGGCCCGTGCGGTTTCGCCGACGGTGCTGATGGGCAAATAATGGCCGCTGGGTCCCCGTTGCATGATTTAAATCAAAGATTTTGCCGCTTTTGTTTAATTTCTCTGCCGAGATTGAAAGAAAACTTTCAATCGGCAAGACGAAATTAAAGTTTTTTGGCGATTTGTTTAATTTTCCGCCGGAGATTGAAAGAAATCTTCCAATCTCCGGCTGGGCTACTGGTCCGCTGTAGAAGGAGGCTTTTATCCACCCAGTTTTCCGGTGAGATCAGCAACAGGCCTATAAACAAACGCCTTCCCGGTTTTCCCGCGGATGAGAAGCCCTTTGGTTTCGAGGGCAACAAGATCGCTCTTCGCCGTCTGGTTGGAAATAATTTACCATCCCGGGCCGCCTCGTTAAACAGAGGCAGCCAAGGTGGTGGCACCTGGGGGATTTTTATGTCTTGCTCCTAATTTTTGAAAAACTAGGAGCAAATTAGGAAATAGCACACAACTTACTGAATTCAAGCGTGATACTCCTGGATGCTCTTCACCGTGAACTCGCGGGTCTTCAACGAGCGCATCGCTTTCACCGAGGCTTCTGCGGCGGCGAGGTTGGTGGCGTGGGAGATCTTTTGGGCGATGGCGGTGGAGCGGATGAGGATCTCGTCGGCGCGGGACTCGTGGGTGCTCGGGGTGTTGATGATGAAATGGATTTCGTTGTTTTTCATCATGTCGATCACGTTCGGGCGGGCCTGTTCGAGGACCTTGTAAACGCGGTGACTCGGGATGCCTTCGGTGACGAGGCGGGCGTGGGTGCCGCCGGTGGAGTAAACTTTGAAACCGAGCTCCACCAGATCGCGGGCGACTTGCACGGCGCGGTTTTTGTCGAGATCGGCAACGGAGAGGAACACGTTGCCCTCGGTGGGCAGCGGGTTGAAGGCGCTGATCTGCGATTTCGCGTAGGCCATGCCCCAGTCGGCGTCGATGCCCATGACCTCGCCGGTGGACTTCATTTCCGGGCCGAGCACGATGTCGATGCCGGGGAAACGGTTCCACGGGAAGACGGCTTCTTTCACCGAGAAATGCGGCGGAACGATGGTCTGGGTGTAGCCAAGGTCCTTGAGTTTTTCGCCGACCATGACTTTCGCGGCGAGCTTGGCCAGGGAAACGCCGGTGGCCTTGCTGACAAACGGCACGGTGCGGGAGGCTCGCGGGTTGACCTCGATGACGTAGAGCTGCTCGTCCTTCACGGCGAACTGGATATTCATCAGTCCGCGGACGTTGAGCTCGCGGGCGAGGTCGATGGCGGCACGGGTGATTTCCGCCTTGATCGGCTCTGAGAGCGAAAACGCGGGGATGACACAGGCGGAGTCGCCGGAGTGGATGCCGGCCTGCTCGATGTGCTCCATGATCGCGCCGACCACGGAGGTCTCGCCGTCGCTGATGCAATCGACGTCCACTTCGGTCGCGTTGTCGAGGAAGCGGTCGACGAGCACCGGGCGCTCGGGCGAGGCGATGACGGCCTCGCGCATGTAGCGGGTGAGCTCGGTGTCGCAATAAACGATCATCATGCCACGGCCGCCGAGCACGAAGGACGGGCGGACGAGCACCGGATAGCCGATGCGGTTGGCGATGACGATGGCTTCCGCTTCGTTGGTCGCGGTGCCGGCTTCGGCTTGTTTGAGGTTGAGCTTGTCGAGCAAGGCGGAGAAAAATTTCCGGTCTTCGGCTTGTTCGATCGATTTCGGCGAGGTGCCGATGATCGGGACGCCGTGGCGTTCGAGGTCGGCGGCGAGGTTGAGCGGGGTTTGGCCGCCGAACTGAACGATGACGCCGAAGGGTTTTTCCTGGTCGCAGATGTTGAGCACGTCTTCGAGCGTGAGCGGCTCGAAGAAGAGTTTGTCGGAAGTGTCGTAGTCGGTGGAAACGGTCTCGGGGTTCGAGTTCACCATGATGGTTTCGTAGCCCAACTCTTTGAGCGCGAATGCGGCGTGGACGCAGCAGTAGTCGAACTCGATGCCCTGGCCGATGCGGTTCGGTCCGCCACCGAGGATGATGATTTTCTTTTTGTCCGACTGGCGGGCTTCGTTTTCGTCGCCGTAGGACGAGTAGAAATAGGGCGTATACGCCTCGAACTCCGCAGCGCAGGTGTCGACCAGGCGGTAGCCGGGGATGATGCCCTTCGCTTTGCGCTCGGCGCGGACTTCGTCTTCGGACGTGCCCTTGGCCATGGCGATCTGGCGGTCGGAGAAACCGAGTTTTTTCGCGCGCTTGAGGTCGAGTGAGGCGAGCTGCTCGCCTTCCTGGGCGATTTGCTGGAGGTGGCGGAGGAACCACGGGTCGATCTGGGTGGCGTCGAAAATTTCTTCCAGCGTCCAACCATTCACGAACGCGGTTTGCAGCCAGAAAATGCGCTCGGCATTGGGAATCTGGAGCTTGCGGGTGATCTCGTCGCGAGTCGGGTTTTGCGGGTCCTTTTTGTCGAAGCCGAAGCCCCAACGGCCGGTTTCGAGCGAGCGCAGGCATTTCTGCATGGACTCCTTGAAGGTGCGGCCGATCGACATCGCCTCGCCGACGGATTTCATCGAGGTGGTGAGCACCGGATTCGCAGTCGGGAATTTCTCGAAGGTGAAACGCGGGATTTTCGTCACCACGTAGTCGATGGTCGGCTCGAACGAGGCGGGCGTGACGCGGGTGATGTCATTCGGCAGCTCGTCGAGCGTGTAGCCGACAGCGAGTTTTGCTGCAATCTTGGCGATGGGGAAACCGGTGGCTTTCGAGGCGAGCGCGGAGCTGCGGGAAACCCGCGGGTTCATCTCGATGACGATCATCCGACCGGTTTTCGGGCAGGTGGCGAACTGGATGTTCGAGCCGCCGGTTTCGACGCCGATCTCGCGGATGACGGCGAAGGACGCGTCGCGCATGATCTGGTATTCGCGGTCGGTGAGCGTTTGGATCGGCGCGACGGTGATGGAATCGCCGGTGTGCACGCCCATCGGGTCGAGGTTTTCGATCGAGCAAATGACCACGCAGTTGTCGGCGCAGTCGCGCATGACTTCCATTTCGAACTCTTTCCAGCCGAGCAACGACTCGTCGATGAGCACCTCGGAGACCGGCGACAGGTCGAGTCCGCGGTGGATGATTTCCTCGTATTCCTCGCGGTTGTAGGCGATCCCGCCGCCTTGGCCGCCGAGCGTGAACGCCGGGCGGACGATGAGCGGAAACGTGCCGATTTCCTCAGCCACCTTCTTCGCTTCTTCCATCGTGTGGGCGATGCCGGAGCGCGGCATGTCGAGGCCGATGCGAATCATTGCCTCTTTGAAAAGCTGGCGGTCCTCGCCCATGTCGATGGCCTCGGCCTTGGCACCGATCATTTTCACGCCGTGTTTGTCGAGCGTGCCGGACTTGTAGAGCGACATCGAAGTGTTGAGCGCCGTCTGGCCGCCAAGCGTCGGGAGCAGGGCGTCGGGCTTCTCGCGGATGATGATTTTTTCCACGACTTCCGGCGTAATCGGCTCGATGTAAGTGCGATGCGCGAATTCCGGGTCCGTCATGATCGTCGCCGGATTCGAGTTCACGAGGATGACTTCGTAGCCTTCCTCCTTGAGCGCCTTGCACGCCTGGACGCCGGAATAGTCGAATTCGCAGCCTTGGCCGATGACAATTGGGCCGGAGCCGATGACGAGGATTTTCCGGATCGAGGTATCTTTGGGCATGATGGGAGATGGTTCGGGACGACCGCCGGGCGGCTAAATTTCGAGGTGTGTGGCAGGGATCATCCAGCTTGTAAAGGGCGGGATGCGCGGAAGATTGGACAGCCGGCCCGCGCGGATCCAGCAGAGAAAACCGCGCCCGTGAAATCGGGCATTTTGAGACGAAATCATGGCGGCATTTGCCCCAATGCGTCCGCCATGTCTGGATGCAGGCCGACGATTCCGCGACTTGCGCTTGGAGTGCCAGCGGGCTTTTGCTACCCCAACCCGCGTGAACGATTCTCCTCAAAGCGACACCGCAGGCGACGTCCGCGAAAAACTCGCCAAGGAAATCGGGCAGGTGCCGTGGAGCTATCTCGCGCCGCACGCCCTCGCCGGCAGCTTGTTTTTCGTCGATCCCGAGCTAGCACTGGACGACGTCGGGGCCGCCATTTCCACCAACCAGACCGATCTCGTCCAACACTGGCTGAAATCCGGCGATTTGCTCAAAATTGAAGCCATCCATGCCGCGCAGTGGGAGGGGGGAGATGACGATTTTGAGGCGCTCGTGGTTCTGCCCTTCGTGCTGTGCCGGCCGGTTTGATCGAGCGACAGAACGAGGAAATACCGCGTGTATTGAGGTGCGCCGATGCAAAACCTGCGTCACCTGATCTGCTCCTCCAATCCCTCCCCGTCGTGAAATTTCTCCCGTTCGCAGCACTCACCGGCATCCTCGGCGCCACCCTCGCCGCAGCCGATCCCGCGACGGCCTATCACCGGGAAATCGTCCCGCTGCTGGAGACGTATTGTTATAGCTGCCACGGCGAGGGCGAGGCGAAGGGCAAGTTCACGATGGACGAGTTCAAGGACCTGCCCGCCCATCTCCTCGACCG
>JBIHZT010000292.1:0-5445 GCA_044240265.1 Luteolibacter sp.
GGACGTGCAAATGAAATGGTATGACGTCTGGGGCACCGAGCAAACCTACAACCACATGTCCGCCGGCTGGTCATGGGCGTTTGACACGCCGTTCAGTTGGTTCAAGCAGAACGCCTCCAAGCTCGGCGGCATCCGCCAGAACATGGCCATTTCCTGGCCGGCGCGAATCAAGGACCGGGGCGCCCTCCGCGAGCAGTTCTGTCACGTCATCGACATCGTTCCCACCATCCTCGAGTCCGCCGGACTCAAGGCTCCGGAACTTGTGGACGGCATCAAGCAGGCTCCTGTCGAGGGCACCAGCCTGGTCTATACCTTCGACGAAAAGAGCGCCAAGGCTCCCTCGTTGCACAAAACGCAGTATTTCGAAATGATGGGTCAATACGCTCTCTATCATGAGGGTTGGCTGCTCAGCACCAAAGTGAACCGCGCGCCGTGGGAAGCCTTCGGCGCCGCCAATCAGGATCCACTCAACAACCAGATTCTCGAGCTCTACGACCTGAGCAAGGACTTCAGCCAGTCGCAGAACATCGCCACTAAATTCCCCGACAAGGTGAAGGAGCTGAAAGCGATCTTTGTCGAAGAAGCCCGAAAACACCAGGTCTTCCCGATGGATGCCTCGGTCGCCGCGCGCATCGTGGCTCCACGGCCGAACATCACTGCAGGCCGCACCGAGTTCGTTTACACCACTCCCATGGTCGGCCTGCCACAGGGCGACTCCCCTAACATACTCAACAGCTCCTACACCATCACCGCCGAAATCGACGTCCCAGCGGGCGGAGCCGAAGGCATGATCCTCACCTCCGGTGGACGTTTCGCCGGCTATGGATTCTACCTACTCAAAGGCAAACCGGTCTTCCTATGGAACCTGGTGGACCTCAAGCGCATCAAATGGGAAGGCCCGGACGCGCTCGCTCCCGGCAAGCACACGCTCGAGTTCGACTTCAAATACGACGGACTCGGCGTCGGCACGCTTCTTTTTAACAACATGAGTGGCCTCGGCAACCCGGGCACCGGCACGCTCAAGGTGGATGGAAAGGTCGTCGCCACCGAATCCATGCCACACACACTGCCCATGATTCTGCAATGGGACGAGAGCTTCGACATCGGCTCCGATTCGCTCACCGGCGTGAACGACGCCGACTATCAGCCACCCTTCGCCCTCACCGCCAAGCTCGACAAGCTGACCATCAAGGTCGACCGCCCGCAGCTCACGCCCGCGCAAATCAAGGAACTTGAGGCAGGCATGAAAAAAGTCGAAGCCGGCAAGGAATAACTCACTCGCGGATTCACGCATCAATCCCCAATCTATGATATCCATGAAAACCACCAAGCGCAGATTCCTGCTGCAAACCATCACGGCCGGCCTCGGGGCGGCCGCCTTCTTCCCTGTGTCCGGCCGGGCCGAGGAAAACGTCTTCGAAGCCGTGCCGCACGGAGTCGAGGCCTACATCTACGGTTATCCGCTCGTCACCATGGAAATGACCCGGCGCGTCATGACCAATGTCGCGAAACCGGAAGGCACCCGCGCGCCGATGGGACTATTCGTCCGCATGCGTGAGTATCCCAACGCCGCGTTCCGGGACGTGACCGCACCTAACGCCGACACGCTCTACACCACCGCGTGGATCGACGTGGGCACCGAGCCCTATGTCCTCAGCCTGCCGGATGCGAAGGAGCGCTTTTACTTGTTCCCCATGCTCGACGGCTGGACCGATGTCTTTGAAGTACCCGGCAAGCGCACCACCGGCACCGGTCCGCAGAAATACGCGCTTACCGGCCCCGGCTGGAAAGGCACGCTGCCCGAGGGCGTGAAGGAATACAAGTCGCCGACCAACCTCGTCTGGCTGCTAGGCCGCATCTACTGCACCGGCACTCCGGAGGACTACGCCGCCGTGCACCAGATGCAGGACGAGATTTCGCTCGTGCCGCTCAGCGCCTACGGCAAGCCCTACACGCCGCCCGCCGGCAAGGTGGATCCCGCCATCGACATGAAGACCGCCGTCCGCGAGCAGGTGAATGCGCTGAGCGCCGAGGCCTATTTCACGCTGCTGGCAAAGCTGTTGAAGGACAATCCGCCCGCCGCCGCAGATGAGCCGATGGTGGAGAAATTGGCGAAGCTGGGTATCGCCGCTGGCCAGCCCTTCGACGGCGACAAGCTCGGCCCCGTGGCGAAAAAAGCCTTCGCTGAAGTGCCCCGGATCGCCAATGAGAAGATCATGCTCCACATGAAGGAAGGCCTTCTCACCGGCGACATGAAGCTGGAAAACGGCTGGGTCTTCACCACTAAGACCGGCCGATACGGCACGAACTACCTCCAGCGCGCGCTCATCACCGCCATCGGCCTCGGCGCGAACCGCCCGCAGGACGCCGTCTATCCGACGTCGGAGGGACCCGATATCCTCAAATCCTACAGCGGGGCGAAAAAATACGTGATGCACTTCCCCAAGGGCGAGCTCCCACCGGCGGAAGGCTTCTGGTCGCTCACGATGTATAACGCGGACTATTTCTTCGTGGAGAACCCGCTCAACCGCTACAGCATCAGCGCCCGGCAGGATCTCAAACCCAACGCCGACGGCTCCGTGGACCTCTACATCCAGAACGAAAGCCCCGGCAAGGACAAGGAATCGAACTGGCTCCCCGCGCCGAAGGACAAATTCATCCTCATGATGCGCCTCTACTGGCCGAGCGAGAAAAAGCCCTCGATCATCGACGGCACCTGGAAGATTCCAGCGGTCAAAGCCGTGGACTAACCCAGCGGCGCACACTGCCGCTGATGAGGTATCTTGTAGCGTCGGTCTATGACCGTCGATGCCATTGGGAGAGAGCGGAGGCGCTTCTTCATTCGCTATCGACGGTCGCAGATTACCTGCCGGCCATCCGGTCAGGGCTCCGCCATTTTCTAGAGTCGCTACCGCTTTTTCTGGATTGCCGCTACAAGGCGTTTCTTTGGCGGATAGATCGCCCCACCCATACGCTTCCAACACGGCATCATCCAGCTCGTCGTGGATCGCGGATGAGCGTCGATGCCATGCCGAGTTAGTGAAACGAGTGGTCCAAGCTTCGGACCGGGCGTTCCTTTCTTTGGAACGGGCGCTCCTTTCTTTGGAAAGGGCGTTCCTTTCTTTGTAACAGGCGTTCCTTTCTTTGGAACAGGCGTTCCTTTCTTTGGAACAGGCGTTCCTTTCTTTGGAACAGGCGTTCCTTTCTTTGGAACGGGCGTTCCTTTCTTTTGAAGCTGAATTTCCCGGGATTGGAAACCACAAACCAAGTGGCAGCTCTGCTTATTGGCAGATCCGCTCGTTGAAATCCACCATCCTCCCGACGAATCGTTCTGGCGGCCAGCGCCCCACAACTTCGGCCACTGCCGCCGAACGACTGAAGCAGGGATCCAAGAATCCCACAGGAACCGACCGGCCGGGAGAGTCGAACCGGGGGGGGGCGCGCGGAATGAAGTTCCGCGCTCCAAAATCACTTCTTCGCCGGTGGCTCCTTGGCAGGCACGTAAATCAAGCCGCCGCCGTTGATGCAGTAGCGTTGGTTGGTCGGGGTCTTGTAGCCCTCGCCCTCGAACACGTGGCCGAGGTGGCCGCCGCACTTGGCGCAGGTGACCTCAATGCGCGTCATCCCCATGCTGACATCTTTCTTGAGAACCACGTTTTCCGCCTTCGCCGGATCGTAAAACGAAGGCCAACCGCAGCCGGAATCAAATTTCTCCTTGGAGGAAAACAGCAGCGCCTTGCAACCCGCGCAATGATAGGTCCCCTCGCCCTGGTGCTTGAACTCGGTATAAACCTGACCGTTCGCCCGCTCCGTCCCGGATTCCCGGAGGATGTGGTATTGCTCCGGCGTGAGGAGTTTTTTCCACTCCGCATCGGTTTTGACGACCTTTCCGGTGGGTTCGGCGGGGATTTCGGTGCGGGTTTCCATGATGGATTTCTTTTTTTCCTCGGCGGAGCAGGCCGCGAGCGTGATCGAAAAGACGAGTGTGGAAACGGAACGGATGGAGATCATGGTCGGAGTGGGGTTGCCCTTGGAAGAGAACTCAAGCTCGATCCTATTCAATCCTTCGCAAGTCCGCGTCACACAAACTGCTCGGCCAGCACGGCCAAACCGTAGTCGCGGTTCATGCGGGCGATGTGCTCGACGCTGATTTCCTTCGGACAGGCGGCCTCGCACTCATACTGGTTGGTGCAGTTGCCAAATCCCTCGGCATCCATCTGGCGGACCATCGCCAGCACGCGCTTCTGGCGCTCCGGCTGGCCCTGCGGCAAATGCCCGAGGTGGGAAACCTTGGCCGCGACGAACAACATCGCCGAGGCGTTTTTGCAGGAAGCCACGCAGGCCCCGCAACCGATGCAGGCGGCGGCGTCGAAGGCGCTGTCGGCCTCCTGCTTGGGAATCGGCAGAGTATTCGCGTCCACCGCGGAGCCGGTGCGGACGTCGATGTAGCCGCCCGCCGCGATGATCCGGTCGAAGGCGCCGCGATCCACGATCAAGTCCCGGACCAGCGGGAATGGATTGGCGCGGAACGGCTCGATCCAGATCGTGTCACCGTCCTTGAACTTCCGCATATGGACCTGGCAGGTCGCGGTCGCGCGCTCCTTGCTGTGAGGAATTCCATTGATGGTCAACGAGCAGGAACCGCAGATGCCCTCGCGGCAGTCGTGGTCGAAATGAATCGGCTCGGTGCCTTTGACGATCAGACGCTCGTTCACGATGTCGAGCATCTCGAGGAAAGAGGCTTCCGAAGGAATGTCCTTGGCATCATACGTTTCAATTTTGCCTTGGGCCTTCGGGCCGGACTGCCGCCATACTTTGAGTGTCAGGTTCATGAGAATTTCGATGCGTTGGTCGGAAAATCGCGGGGAGCAACCCGCTCAATTTCATCTGCGCCAGCGTAGAGGTGATTCCGCCGCGGGCTAGGAGAAAAATCCGAATTGCCGGGCGATTTTTCCGATTTCCAGCGCATCGATTGACGACGGGAAAGCGCGACGATCCCGACTACTTCCAAGGTCAGAAAAATCACTAAAAATCGGTTGACGCAAATCCATGACGCTGCTTATTTTCGCGCGTCGCGACACGATATAGGCGGCCCGATTGAGTTTCCCTGAGGGTTTTGGGTTTTTCCCCGGGATTATCGATCGGGCCGCTTTTTTGTTTAGGATTCAAGTGCATCCAAATCCGCGAGATCTTTGGGTCGGTCGCGGGCCTTTTTTCGCGACAAGATTTGCCAGCGAAATCACCGCGATGGGGATTCCAGTATCGACCATTGTTCCCGCGGGTAGCCATGGAAGCCGACCGCCCAGCCACAGGAATCACTCAGAAATCTGAAGAAGTCTCTGAAGTCTTCCGGTAGCTGCATCCTGGCCATACATGACAACGCGCATAAATTGAACGGCGGAAATCCTGTCTTCGACCGGCCTTGCCCGCCACGAGGCCACATAC
>JBIHZT010000293.1:0-5441 GCA_044240265.1 Luteolibacter sp.
ACTCGCCCGGCTCCACCACCGGCCGGAAATCCCGTCCCGGGACCGCGAGTTTCCAGACTCGCTGTGAAAGGGAAGCCAAAGAGCCGTGGCTCCGCCGCTTTTCCTTTGGCGTGCCTTTCGCAGGCGAGTTCAGAGACTCGCGGTCCGGCTTAATTTTCCCTCACAAACCTCACCGCCCGCACATCCGCGGAATCCGGGCCGGTCATCGCCTCGAACTCGCCCGGCTCCACCACCGGCCGGAAATCCCGTCCCGGGAAACTCAAATCCTCGTCCGTGATCTCGAACGCCACCACCCGCGTCTCCCCCGCGTCCAGCGTCACCCGCCGGTAGCCGCGCAGCTCCTTCACGGGTCGGCTCACCGATGCGACGAGGTCCCGGAGATAAAGCTGCACCGTCTCCGTCGCCGGCTGCGCGCTGAGATTGGTCACTTCCGTGAAAACCTTGATCACACCGCCCGGCTTCATTTCCGCCGCGTCCAAGGTGGGATTTCCAAACCGGAATTTCCCGTAAGTCAGCCCGTGGCCGAAGGGGTAGAGCGGCTCGTTCGCCGCATCCAGATACTTCGAGGAATACTGCACCGCCGCGTCGAAGGGCCGTCCGGTTGGCTTTTCCCGATACGTCATCGGCAGTTGCCCGACGCTGCGAGGAAATCCCATCGTCAGCTTGCCCACCGGCGCGGCGTCGCCGAAAAGCAGGTCCGCCAGCGCCCGGCCGCCTTCGGTGCCAAGCGCCCACGCGTGCAGGATCGCCGGGAATTTCGTGTCCTCCCAGCTCAAGTCCAGCGGCCGTCCGCTCATCGTCACCAGCACGCAGGGTTTGCCGGTTTTTAGAATCGCCTGTGCCAGTTTCCGTTGGCACTTCGGCAGCCGGATGTCCGTCCGGCTCGCCGCCTCGCCGCTCATTTGCCAACCCTCGCCGAGCACCAGGATCACCACATCCGCCTCGCCCGCCGCCTGCTTCGCCTCGTCCAGCCACTTCTCATGGCCGGTGAGAATCTCGCAGCCCTGCGCAAAAACCACCTTCGCCCGGTTTCCCACCGCCTCACCAATTCCATCCAACGGCGACACCGCCGCCGCTTCATCGCCCGCCGCGATCCAGCAGCCGAGCATGTCCCGCCGACTGTCCGCCAGCGGTCCGATCACCGCGATCGTCCCACGTTTTTCAAGCGGCAGAATTTCGTGATCGTTCTTCAACAACACCGCCGCTTCCCGCGCCGCTTCACGCGCCAGCCGCCGGTGTCCCGCGTTCAGAGGCACCGCCTGCGCCCGCTCCTCGTCGCAACGCGCGAACGGATCCAGGAACAACCCCAAATCCCACTTCGTCTCCAGCACCCGCATCACCGCGGCGTCGAGCGACTCGCGCAGCACTTCGCCGGATTTCACCAACCCCGGCAGTTCTGCTAGAAACGATTCCGACACCATGTCCATGTCCACGCCAGCCTCCAACGCCTGCCGCGCCGCCTCCGCGTCCGTCGCCGCTGTGCCGTGGTTTTTCATTTCCGTCACCGACGTGTAGTCCGTCACGATCCAGCCCTCGAATCCCCACTCCTCCCGCAGCAATTCCGTCAGCAGCCAGCGGTTGCCGGTCGCCGGAATGCCGTCGATCTCGTTGAAGGATGTCATCACCGTCCGCGCCCCGGCATCCACCGCTGCCTGATAGGGAGGGAAATACGTTTCCTCCATCGCCCGGCGGCTCATGTCCACCGTGTTGTAGTCGCGCCCACCCATCGGCGCGCCGTAGAGCGCGAAGTGTTTCACACACGCCAGCACCGCCGCCGGATCCGCCAGGTCGTCTCCCTGATAGCCGCGCACCATCGCCACCGCGATTTTCGCGCCTAACCACGGGTCCTCGCCGCCGCCTTCCGCCACCCGGCCCCAGCGCGGATCCTGCGAGATGTCCACCATCGGCGAGTAAACCCAGTGCAGCCCGTCCGCCGCTGCCTCCACCGCCGCCATCCGCGCGCAGCGTTCCATCAGATCCATGTTCCACGAACACGACAGCCCCAGCGGGATCGGATAGATCGTCCGTTGCCCGTGGATCACATCATAACCGAAAATCAGCGGGATCCGCAGCGGGCTTTCCATCGCCAGCTCCTGCAAGGCCCGCGTCGCCGCCGGGGTGTAAACATTCAGCACCGCCCCGCATTGCCCGGTGCGGATCTTCGCTTCCAGGTCGCCCGAGTTTTTCATTCCCGTGGCATCCATCGCGCCGGTTAGGAGGTTGAGTTGCCCCGCCTTTTCCTCGACCGATATCCGGCCCAGAAGCTCCTTGAGGAACGTTTCCCTGCTCATGCCTCCTATCACGTCCCCGCCGGCCCGCCATTTCAAGGCTTATCCCATCCTCCGCGATCATGGATACGCGATCACGGACTATCGATGCGGCGGAAAATCGGATATCTCTTGTGGGTCGCCGCGAGCAACCTCTCCCCCCAAGGAAGCAGACAGTGACAAAACTTTTATCCCCCCCCGGACTCAAAAAACTCCGGCGGAAACCGAGTCTCCCCCCACTCAGGTTTTCGCCGGATTTTTTTGCCTGGGTGCTTGTCTCATCCAGCCCATCTTCCTGCTGGCGTTTTTTCACAGCTCTTCCAGCATCCCCGCATCATGAGCATGTCCTCCACGGATTACGAAAAACTCGGGCAGTTTTACCTCGGCCGCGGCTATGATCCGGAGACGAAGAAAGTCGAGGACGACCTGATCCTCTACGATTCCAAGGACCTCGTCACCCACGGTGTGGTGCTCGGCATGACCGGCTCGGGAAAAACCGGGCTCTGTCTCGCGCTGCTGGAGGAAGCGGCGCTGGACAACATCCCGGCGATCATCATCGATCCCAAGGGCGACATTTCCAACCTGCTGCTCATGTTTCCGGAACTGGACGCCAAAAGCTTCCGCCCGTGGATCAACGAGGACGACGCGGCGAAAAAGGGGATCACCCCGGACGAACACGCCGCGAAAACCGCGGAAATGTGGAAGACCGGCCTCGCCGACTGGGGGCAGGATCCGGAGCGCATCACCACCCTGCGCGACAAGGTGGACATCAACATCTTCACCCCCGGCAGCAAGGCGGGGATTCCCGTTAGCATCCTGAGCTCGCTGGAAGTGCCGCCGTTCGAAATCATGGACGACGCGGAGCTGCTAGGCGAACGGGTGGAAAGCACCGTCTCCTCGCTGCTATCGCTCGTCGGCGTGAATGCGGACGCCATCCAGAGCCCGGAAGCCGTGCTCGTCGCGGCGATTTTCCAGAACGCCTGGGCGGCCGAGCAGAACGTGACGCTGGAAACCCTGATCCGCCACATCCAGAAACCGGCGTTCGACAAGGTCGGCGTGATCGATCTGGAGTCGTTCATGCCGGAAAAAGCGCGGCAGGTGCTGGCGCTCAAGTTCAACAACCTGCTCGCGTCGCCCGGCTTCGCCACCTGGCTGGAAGGCCCGCCGCTGGACATCGCGAAAATGCTGCACACGCCCGCCGGCAAGCCGCGCATCTCGATCTTTTCCATCGCCCATCTGGGAGACACCGAGCGGATGTTTTTTGTCAGCCTGTTGCTCAACCAGATGCTCGGCTGGATGCGTTCGCAAAACGGCACCACCTCGCTGCGGGCGCTGCTCTACATGGATGAAATTTACGGCTACCTGCCGCCCAGCGCGAACCCGCCGTCCAAGCGGCCGATGATGACGATCCTGAAACAAGGTCGCGCCTTCGGACTCGGGTGTTTGTTAGCGACGCAGAATCCGGTGGACCTCGACTACAAGGCGCTTTCCAACATCGGCACCTGGTTCCTCGGCCGCCTGCAGACGGAGCGCGACAAGCTGCGCGTGCTCGACGGGCTGGAAGGTGCTGCCGGCTCGCAGAACGCAAAGTTTGATCGTAGCTCCATGGAGAAACTCATCTCCGGCCTCGGCAACCGCGTGTTCCTGATGAACAACGTGCACGAAGACGCGCCGGTGGTTTTCCACGTGCGCTGGGTGATGAGCTATCTGACAGGCCCGTTGACCCGGAGCCAGATCAAGCTGCTGATGGACCCCAAACGCGCGGACTTCATGACCGCCGCGCCCGCCGAAGCCGCTGCGGCCAACCCGATGGGGATGCCCGGAATGAACGCGAAAACGACCGCCGCCTCGCCGCGTCCGAACGTGGGTGCGGGAGTGACGGAAATTTTCGGGCCACTTGCGGGAGACGCGGCCGATACGACCTATAGGCCCTATCTGCTGCGCAGCGGAGTGGTGCATTTTTCCTCGGCCAAGGCGGGGCTGGAAGGTTCGCGCACGGTCCGCTTCGTGAACCCCATCACCGCCACCGGCATCGACTGGGAGAAGACGGTGGAGGCGCCCGCCAAGCTGGTGGAAACCGAACCGGCACCCGGAGCTGGGTTCGCCGAGCTCCCTGGCTTCGCGATGAACGCGACGAACTACAAACAGGTGGAAAAGGATTTCTCCGAGTGGCTCTATCGGAACGAGCGCGCTGATATTTTCTCCTGTCCGCCGCTCAAGGCCTACTCGCAGCTCGCGGAAAGCGAAGGCGATTTCCGCGCCCGCATCGTCCACCAGGCCCGCGAAGCGCGGGACGCCGCCATCGACAAGCTCCGCGCCGCCGCCGCGAAAAAAGTCGCCACGCTGGAAACCCGCCTGCGCATGGCGCAAGGCCAGCTCGCGAAGGAAAAGGCGGAGTCCAGCTCCGCCACCATGCAGGCCGGCGTTTCCGTGCTCGGCGGCATCCTCGGCGCGGTCTTCGGCCGCAAGGCCGGGCTGGGCTCGATCACCCGCGGCACATCGTCCATCGGCAAGGCCACCGGCGCCTACAAACAACACCAGGACGTGGCGAACGCCGAGGCCAAGGTGGAGGGCGTGGCCGCGGAAATCGAAGCGATCAACTCCGAGCTCGAAGCCGGCATCGCGAAATTGACCGAGTCCTACGATGCTGCGGCGCTTCCATTGGAAACGGAATCCATCAAGCCGGCGAAGACGGATGTGAAAGTGGAGACCGTGGCGCTGTTATGGCTGCCTTACGACGGGCGAGGGGAGAAGGCCTGGTGAGGCGGATGGATTGACGATTGTTGATTTGGAAGACGGACCGCGGCCTTCCAGCCCGCCCGCGAAGCGAGATGCCCGGGAAAAGCCCAAGATGAAAAGATTCGAACCACAGATCACACGGATGAGCACAGATGAAGAATAGGTGATGGAGCGATCAGAGACCGGGGGCGCCTCTCCATGGACCGCGGATCTTCAGTCCGCCCGCGAAGCGAGATGCCCAGGAAAAGCCCAAGCTCACCACCGCCTCCGCCGGGAAGTTGAGAGCAAGACCACGCTCCCCATCCAAAAACCCGTCCCGGCGTAGCCGCAGGCGAAGACGGATCCCATATTCCTCCACCGCCCTCATCTTTCTCTCTCCCCCCATGCATCCTCGCGGGAGTAAATTCCCTTGATGCCCGTCCTGGCGTTTGCTCC
>JBIHZT010000294.1:0-5420 GCA_044240265.1 Luteolibacter sp.
GATTGATGATTGATGATTGTTGATTGATGATTTTTGAAGTCGTGAATGGAATAGGCGTTTCGGCATTTCATTGGCTACGACGCTCATAGAGCGACGCTACAGTCGTTCCTTGGGCGGATGGGCAGACGCTCATGGAGAAGTCGTGGTGTGGGGCTTGAGGGTGCCGTTGATCTTGAGCTTTACCTCGCGCGGTTCCGGCGAGGTGATGCGATGATGGATGACCTTGCCGTCCTTCCATTCCAGATCGACGGTGAAATTTCCACGCGCGCGCAGGCCGGTGACCTTGCCGTCTTTCCAGGCGGCAGGCAGGGCCGGGAGCAGGGTGATGGTGCCGTCGTGGCTTTGAATTAACATTTCCGCGACCGCCGCCGCGCCACCGAGGTTGCCGTCGATTTGGAACGGTGGGTGCAGGCAGAACAGGTTCGGCGCGCCCCGCCCGATCAGCATGGAGAGAAGTTTCGCGGCGCGGTCGCCATCATTCAGGCGGGCCCAGAAATTAGCCTTCCACGCCATTGACCAGCCGGTCGAGGCATCGCCGCGTCGGTCGAGCGACTTGCGCGCGCCTTCTAGCAACTCCGGGGTGTTGGCACTGATTTCATCGCCGGGGAAGAGCCCCCAGAGGTGCGAGCTGTGGCGGTGGGTGATTTCCACTTCCTCGTAATCCTCCTGCCATTCCATGATACGGCCTTCGGCGTTCAGCTGGGTCGGCGCGAGACGGGCGCTGGCGGTTTCGATGGATTTTGCGAATTCGGCATCGGTTCCGAGGACGCGGGCGGCGGCGGCGGTGGCTTTGAAGAGGCCGCGCATGATTTGCATGTCGTAGGTGGAACCGGCGCAAAGCCAGCCGTGTTTGCGGGAGCCGTCGGGAGCGGTGTAGGCAAAGGCATTTTCCGGTGAGCTGGAGGGCACCGTGACCAGTGCCTTGGTGCGTGGGTCCTCAACGAGCACGGCGGTACAGAACTCCGAGGCACTGCGCAGCAGCGGGTAGTATTTCTTGAGGAATGTTTTGTCCTGCGTGAACTGATAGTGATCCCAGACATGCTGGACCAGCCATGCACCGCAGGTAGGTCCGGCGGACGCGGCGAGGTAACTGGGCGCGGTTTCAAACCATGGGTTCTGCGTGTGATACGCAACCCAGCCCGGCGCGTTGAAATACGCCTTGGCGGTTTTTTCGCCTTCCTTCGCCATGCCTTCGAGGAAGCGCATCAGCGGCAGATGGCACTCCGACAAATTGGCGCTGTCGGCGGCCCAATAGTTCATCTGGAGGTTGATGTTGGTGTGGAAATCACCGCGCCACGGGGTGGAATACTCGTCCGCCCAGATGCCCTGCAAATTGCTGGGAAGCTGCGAATCCGGACGCGAACTGGAAACAATCAAATGGCGACCAAACTGGAAATACGGCGCGGCGAGCGACGGGTCGGGCGCTTGTTCGTTGAGACGCACGCGCTCGGGCGTCGGGAGCTTGGCATTCGGCCCGGCGGGGAGTTCGAGTTTGCAGCGGTCCATGTAGCTGGCGTGATCGCGGGTGGCATCGGCCAGGATGGTTTTGAACGGAACGGCGAGCGCGGTTTGCAGGCGGCTGCGGACTTGTTTCTCGTAGCCTTCGTTGCGCAGGTTCGTGCCAGCGGAAACTAGCACAACCGCCTCGTCCGCGCCCTCGATGGTGATGCCCGCATCGGTGGTGGTGGATTTCCCGCCGATGTTAGAAACCGCGAGCACACTGAGGAATTTCACGCCCTCGCCGGATTCGCCGGTGCCGGGCTTGTTGAACGAGAGTTGGCCCTGCATGACCTGCGTTTTTCCGTCGGCGTGGACTTTGGAGTTCTGCGCACGGGATAAGCCGGCGGTGAAATTCAATGCGCCCTTTTTGGAGGCACGGACGCGCATGGCGATGACTTCGGCCGGCTTGGAGACGATCAATTCGCGCTGGAATTCGACGCCATCGATCGAAAACCGGGTGGTTGAGACACCTCGCATCACGTTGAGATCGCGGCGGTAGTCCGACGGGACGGGTGAGGATTTCGGCAGTTCCAGACCCGTGAGGGTGATTTCGCTCAATTGGAAATAGGCGTCCCGCGGAATGAACGTGAAGCGGTAGATACGATATTCAGCGGGCTTGGCGAGCTCGAAAGATTTTTTCTCGAAGCGATTCGGGAAAGGGTCGCGCATCACCTGCTTGTCGAGGGTGGTCCATTGCTTGCCGTCGTTCGAGGCCTCCAACATCCATTCCTTGGGATCGCGGACGGGCATGTCGTTGGCGCTGGTGAGGGAATAGCTGGAAATTTTCCGGGCGGCGGGCAGTTCGGCCTGCCAGGTCACTGCTTGTCCGGCATCGGGCACGCACCACTTGGTTTGATCCGTGCCATCGAAGCTGCTACGAATTGAGTTACCCGTGCTTGTTGGGATCGCCGGGTTGGCGGCGACACCGTCCATGCGGATTTCCATGGCGGCACCGACGCCGTCGCCCCGGGCATGGCCACTGGGAGAAGTGACGCCCGGGCGGTTTCCGGAAGATTTGAAATGGAGTGTGAGATCCCCCAGGATCTGATAGCAGCCAAACTGGTTTTCGTCTCCCCAGCCACTCACACCATCCCGATACTTGAAATTGGCGCTGAGCAATTGGCTCGCGGCCTCGATGTCTCCGGAGAAAATTGCCTTGCGAGTAGCCTCCAAGGATTGATGGGCATCGGGGCGGTTGGCATCATAAGGACCGCCGGACCAGACGCTCGACTCGTTGAGCACGACGCGGCATTCATCCACGCCGCCGAAATCCATCGCCCCGAGGCGGCCGTTTCCGAGCGGGCAGGATTCGAGATAACTCGTGGCCGGCGAGGTGAACCAAACGCTCATCGGTTCGGCAGGTGGTTCGGCTGCGGCAAGTTGGGAAATGCCAGCGAGGAACAAAGCGGTTGTTCTGGATGGGAGTGGGGATTTCGGGTTCATGGGAGGTGAAAAGTTAGATATTATGCGAGGGGAGTATCCTGGGCTGCCGCAGCCATCTACCGCTTTCGCCGGAACAACCTGCTGTCAGGCGTAGGTGTGAGAGGGTTGCGAGAATTGGGATGGCTTTCATCATGGTTGATGGTTGCTTGGAACTTTTGTTGAATCGAATCTGGTTGAGGGCCGGGAGAGATTCGGACCGGGTGCATGATAAACCGGTCACTCGGTGCTTCATGGGTGCCGGAGAATCTGGTTCCGCGAGTTCGGTGCGGCGTCCCAGCCGTGCGTCTCCCCTTGCTTGATTTCGATCGTCTTGTTCGTGGACCTGATGTTGTTGTAGAGAACCATGACCCCTGAAGGCGGACAGATGTAGTCCCCGAGGCCGGTTAGAAGATAGGTTTCGCACTTGATGCGTTTGCCCAACGTGGCGGTGTCGTAATAGGCAAGTCCCTCCGTATCATCAGGACGCCACCCGCGCAAACGCCCCTGCTTGATCCCACCCAAATCGCAAGACCAGGGTTTGAGTGCCTCGCAGCGGGTCACGTCTGGGTCGAGCGCTGCGGCGGCGATGGCATGGAAGCCACCCTGACTGGGGCCGTTGACCATCAATTCGCGTCCGTTCCACTCTGGGCGGCTCTTGATATACTGGAGTGCCCGCATGACTCGCAGCACCACGCCACTCGCATAGGAGGTCTCCGGCTTGGCATTTTCCTCGTTGTTGAATCCGTATGCCTTAAGTTCGCCCTCTTCTAACGACTTGTAGTAGGCGTCCTCGCGTCCGTTTTCAATACCATGCGCGCCGACATCAAGCACGACGCGGCCGGGTGAAGTTTGGATGGCCGCGCCGCTCACGCCATAACCATGGAAAATCACCTGCGCCGCCAGCGACTTTTCCGTGGCTCCGTCTGGCACTGCCAGGTAGCCCGTCATCGGACGCTTGCCGGCGCAGGCAACTTTGACGTCGTAGATCTTGAAGCCCGGTCGCGCATCCGCGATTTCCTTCAGTTCGGCTGTCATGGGAACCTCGGCCAGGCGCGTTTTTTGTCGTTCCCAAAAGGCATCGAAGTCGGCCGGTTCAGCGGTGCCTACCAACTTCTCGGGTTGCGCCCCGGCACCTCCTTCAAACTTCAGGGCTTCGCCGTTGGCTGCCTTCATGGGCGAGTCGTCGGGATTGAACACCTCGACTTCGATCCGCACAAAACCGGGCTGGTTTGTAGAGGTGGTGAACTCGACCGGCTGGGTAGCTGAACTTACCGCCTGGCCCGTGGTGGTCGCTCCATCATCCCCGGTGCGCCGCCATTTGAGCGTTTTTCCGGCCAGCGGTTGTCCGTCCTCAAGCAGCTGAATCATGAACCGCATCGTTTCGCCGGGCTGATAGGCGACTGGTTCCTTATCGGATGTCCAACTCATTGCCAGCGTCCCTGCCCAGGCGGCCGTTGACCCCATCAAGAGAGACATTGCCCATATTGCTATTGTATTTTTCCGTTTCATTCCTCTTTTCCTGTTTAGTGGGTCATAGGCTTGGCGGTGTATCGATACGTGGAATCGAGCTCCACGCCTGGGAGCTTTTTCAGCAAGGCGTCGTAGGCGGGCTCCGGCCCGGCTTTCCTGATGATGTCCAAGGCTTCCTGCGGCCAGCTGGCATCCGGAATCACATGAAGGTCGGTGATCGTGCTGTTCGGAGCACCGGTTTGATTGCTGCTGGATGTCGAATAGATATTGCTGTAGTGGTTGTCGCGCTTCCGTTTCCAATCATTCAACTCGAAGTTGTCCTGGCCGGGGACGATTTCGAAAACCAGATTCTTTCCGGTGTAGTATGCAGTTCCCTCGTCCGGATGGTAAACCCCTTGAAAATGGGTTGTGGCCGCTTTGACATAGTTGCCGCTTGCTTCGGAATCCGGCTGGCTTCCCAAGGTGTAGAATGCGCCGCCGTCGTGAAGCAGCTTCATGTAATCATAGATCCGGTTGTTGTTGAAGGTGTTGTTGCGGCAGGTGGTGGTGGGATTGCCGGGCTTGGAGATTTCATCAAAGTCATTCCAGCCCCAGCCGAGGCTGACGGCGCTGTATTGGGTCCCTTGGATGTGGTTGTGATCGATCTTCAGGCCATCCACGAAATAGGCGGTGATTCCCGCGTGGCCGTAGAACAGCTTCGTCAGGTCGAACAACACATTGTTCTTGATGAGAATCTCCCGGCAAATGCCTTCTTCAGCGGGTGAATATTTTTCGTTCGGTCCGCCGTCGCCTTCATAGAGGTGCTGCGGGTGGCCCACCTGAAAGGCCGAGCCGCCGATATCGACGCAGAGATTGCCGATGCATTGGGAATTGGTAACGTCGTTGATGAAGCCGATGCCGTCATTGCCAATGTGTCTCAAATGACAATTTTCAAACTGGATCGACTTTGCGCTGGAAACCTCGATGGCACACGGCGTGGTATCGTAGGCGCGGTATTGGATGTTGTGCCAGTTGGTGTCATCAAATGC
>JBIHZT010000295.1:0-5415 GCA_044240265.1 Luteolibacter sp.
TGCAGGGTTCTCCGCGTCCAGAGACCCAGCGGGGAAAACCGCCTCACCTGCACCGGCCCGAACACAGCCTCACCCCGCTCCGACAAAGTCACCGGATGAAACACGCGGATCTCGCGGCCGGGCGGGACCTCGCCCGCCCACGGCACGGCCGGAGCCTCCGCCCCTTGCGGGATGCCGTCGAAAATTTCCACCTTCGCCGGCTGCCCACCCTCATTGCGCAAAATCAACCTCACCTCGCCGCTCTCCCCCAAGGCGAACCGCCCCGGCAGCCGCCGCGAGACCCCGATCTGCCACCGCAGTCCCGCGAGCACCGCATCGACCGCCACCACCACGCCCACGCCCAGACCGAGCCACCACCATGGCTGGATCAACGCCGGCACGACGACCGCCACGACGGCGAGAAGCAGCCAGGCCAAGGACCATGCGAGCAATCGGGTGGTGGGGCTCATTCCGTTCAAAGTTCCAACTGGTCCGGACTCTGACCATTCCACTCCGCAGGTCAAAGGCGGAGTCGCATCATCTGGAATTTCGTGGTGGGCTTTCGGCGAACCCAACAAATGCTCATCCACGCCCAAGGCCTCGTCACCGTGCTCCGACAGATCCACGACGAGTTCGATGCCGCCGTGTGGGAAGCGTATGGGTGGGGCACCTATCCGCCAAAGAAGCGCCTTGTAGCGTCGGTCTGCGACCGTCGGTCGCGAATGAAGAAGCGCTTCCGCTCTCTGCCAATGGCATCGACGCTCATAGAGCGACGCTACAAGACACCTCATCAGCGGCCGACGGAGCGGCGAGACAATCAATCTAACAGGACGCCCGCGCCCGTCTCGTCGCCGCCAACTGCCTTGACAGGGTAATCCCATCGGCTAAACCAGTATGTCATCACCACCATCGCCACATTCACCGTCCCCGAGGAGGCCCACCTTTTCCGGACCTTTCTGGAATCCCGCGGCATCGAGGGCTTCGTGCTCGACGAGAACCTGGTCCAACTTTTCTGGCACTATAGCAATGCCATCGGCGGCGTCCGCTTGGCGGTGGACGATGACGATGCCGAAGACGCCGCCGCCATCTATCACGAATACATGGCGGCCCTCGGCAGCGGGCCGTATCCCGAGCGTCCCGTCCGCATATGGCCCGCGGTGGCGTTGTTGTCGTTGATCATCGGCGCGCCGTTCCTGCTTTTCGGCAGAAGGAATGCCAAACCCGGGCCTACCGCCGAATAGCGGCTGCTTCCGGGATGAAACAACCCGCGGGAAAAGCCCGTATCACCGGGGGAATGAATCAAGCCATCACTCGTCTTCATCTGTCGCCACGACGCCTGGCACTTCCATTTTCCTGCGCCGTGATCGCCCTCTGCGTGACCTTGCCGGATCAGGCAAAGGCACAAATTCCCTACTCCACCGCTACCGGCGAGATGCTCTTGTGCGAGTCCGCCGGTGCCTCGCGGGTGGTGGAAAAAGTCCGCTCGCAGGTGCAAGGGGTCATGATGGAATGTTACGTGAAAACGGGCGACGTGGTGAAAAAAGGCCAGCTCCTGGGAAATGCGGAACTCGACGCTACCAAATTCCAGCTCGACCTCGCGCAACACACCATGGACGCCAAGGCCAACGTCGATTCGGCACGCAGCCAGGCGGAGGCGTGGGCCGTCACCCGCGAGGAAACCGAAGAGGCCGTCCGCCGTCGCAAGGCCGAGAAATCAAGACTCGACTGGGCGACCGCCATGGAAGGGATGTATCGCGGCACCTACGAAGCCCAGATCGAGACGGAAGCCCTCCAACGAATCCAATACGACTATTGGAAACAACAATACGACAAGCGTTTCTTCCGCGCATCGGCCGATGGCGTCATCTCCGAGGTGCTGGTTGAGATCGGCAAGCCTGTCAATTTCGCCACCCACCTTTTCACCATCCGCGACGAAAACACCTTCAGCATTCCCCTCCAAGTTCCCGCCGAACTGGCAGATGTCGCGGTTTCCAAAAAAACCCTGCCGGTAAGGACCGCCGATGGCAAGGCTGTGAGCCAGGCGCAGGTGGACAGCGTCACTGACGACCCACGCCAGACCGGAGCGAAAATCATCCGCCTGCTCGTGCGCGCCACGGATTTCCCCGCCGCCATCCGGTCGAAACTCGCAGGCATGAAATTCGGCGTCCTGTTGCCGCAAGTCGCGTCGCTCGACCGCTTCGTCGAGTGAGGATCAGTTCGTTCCACCTTGATCCGCCATGCGAAACGCCGGAAGCTCCGCCCATGTCCGTCCGCGATGCCGCACTTGATCTCACCCGCCGTCTGAGCGCCGCCGGGCACGAGGCGTTTTTCGCCGGCGGCTGCGTGCGCGACCGGCTGCTGGGACGCGAGCCGAAAGACTACGACATCGCCACCTCGGCCACTCCGGCGCAGGTCATCCAGCTTTTCCCCGGGGCCAATGAAGTGGGCGCGCACTTCGGCGTGGTCATCGCCAAAAACGCGGGCCACCACATCGAGATCGCCACCTTCCGCACGGATGGCAGCTACAAGGACGGCCGGCGACCGGACACCGTGACATTTTCAACGCCCGAGGAGGACGCCAAACGCCGCGACTTCACGATGAACGGGCTGTTCGAAAGACCCGACTCCGGCGAGGTGATCGACTATGTAGGCGGCGTGACGGACCTCCGCGCCGGCGTGCTGCGCGCCATCGGCGATCCGGTGGCGCGCTTCATCGAGGACAGTCTGCGCCTGATGCGGGCGGTGCGGTTTTCGACATCGCTGGATTTTGAAATCGAGCCGAAGACGCTCGCCGCCATCGACGAGTGCGCGCCGATGCTGGAGCGGATTTCCCCCGAACGGACGCGCGACGAGTTCTCGAAAATCCTCACTTCGCCGCGCCGCCGCACCGGGGTGGAAATGCTGGTGACCACCGGGCTGATGGAATTCATCGTGCCGGAATTCCTCAAAACCATCGGCTGCGAGCAACCGCCGGAATGGCACCCCGAGGGCGACGTTTTCACCCACACCTGCATCATGCTCGAAATGCTGGCGGACGACGCGCCGCTGGAGCTCTGCCTCGCCGTCCTGCTGCACGACATCGCCAAGCCACCCTGCCAGACCTTCGGCGACCGCATCCGCTTCAACGGCCACGACGCGATGGGCGCGCAAATGGCCGATGCCATCCTCCGCCGCCTGCGCTACCCGAACGACCTCATCGCCGCCGTGGTGCCGATGGTCGCGCGGCATATGCAGTTCATGAACGTGAAGCAGATGCGCACCGCCAAGCTCAAGCGCTTCATGGCCGAGCCGACGTTCCCGCAGGAAATGGAGCTGCACCGCGTGGATTGCGGGTCGTCCAACGGCTTCACCGACAATTACGAGTTTCTCCAAGCCAAGGCCGGGGAATTCGCCTCGGAGCCGTTGATTCCCCCGCCGCTCGTCACCGGCCGGGATTTGATCAAACTCGGCCTCAAGCCCGGCCCGCGCTTCAAGGAAATCCTCGAAGCCGTGCAAACCGAGCAACTCGAGGGACGAATCCTTGATCGCGAGCCCGCACTCACCTACCTAAAGGAACTTGCCGCCGCCACTTCCGCATGATCTGCGCAGCATCGGTCAATTCCGGCAGCGCAGCCCCACCCGACACCAACCACTTTCCCACACATGAATTCCACAGTACCAGTCGAACACTCCGA
The DNA here is from genome assembly GCA_044240265.1 of Luteolibacter sp. GTDB lineage: Bacteria > Verrucomicrobiota > Verrucomicrobiia > Verrucomicrobiales > Akkermansiaceae > Luteolibacter. Next base: position 3,654 of record JBIHZT010000295.1, read on the forward strand.
TCCCATCAACGCCTGCATCCTGGCCGTTTCCGAAGACCTTATCGCCGGATTCCAGCGCCATCCCTTCCAGTTGATCGCCGAGAAATCCGGACAACCGCTTGAAACCGTATTGGAACGGATCCGGGCGATGGTCGAGGCCGGCGTCGTCCGCCGCGTCCGCCAGACCTTGCTTTCCACCAAGCTCGCCCATGGCGCGCTGGTTGCTTGGAAAGTGCCGGAGGAAAAGCTCAACGCCGCCTTCGACTTCATGTCCAAGGAGGACCCGTTCTCCGGCCACGTCGTCATCCGCTCCACCGACAGCGAGGTTTCCGGCTCCGGCTACCGGCTCTGGACCACGCTGAAAGTGCCCGTCGGCGAGTCGCTCGACGAACACGCCACCGCCCTGCTCCGCCTCACCGGAGCCACCGAATACCTACTCATGCCCGCCAACGGCGTCTTCGCCCTTGGCGTCGGCCACACCCGCCGCAAGGTCCTTGAGCCCGGTGACAAGTCCGACGAGCCCGCCGTGATGATGACCACCACCGCCGTGGATCTGGACGCCGAGGAATGGGAAGTCCTGCTGGCCCTCAAGGAAGAGCTCACCCTCGACGAAATTTCAGAAAACCCGTGGGACAAGCGCGCCGAAATCGCCGGCGTCTCGCTCGACCGCTTCTGCGAGGTCGCCGAGACGCTTAACGTGAAAAAAGTCATCGGCCGCTTCTCCACCTTTCTCGAACACGTCAAGCCGTCCGCCACCGGCGAGCGCGTCACCCGCTTCAACGGCCTTTTCCACTGGGCCGTTCCCAAAGGCCGCGAAATGGAAGCCGGCGGCGAGGTCGGCCGCCATTTCTGCATGACCCACGCCTACTGGCGCGAGGGCGGCCCCAAGTTCGGCAACGTCAACATCATGGGCGTCATGCACGGCACTGAAAAAACCCGCGTCCTCGAGCACAAGGCCGCCATCGACCGCCACCTCGCAGCTGTCGGCATCCCCGTCTCCTACACCAACGTCTTCTGGGGCGGCCGCTCCGAAATCAAACCCTCGGAAATCTCTCCGAAGGTCTATCACGAGTGGCACGCCAAACACGCCGAAGGCTCCCGCTAACTTCAGAGCCGGCGCTGATACTTCCTTCCAGCCAGCGACGGTCACAGACCACCTCTGTTTCTCCTTTTCCGGGACTTCATGTCTTTGGGAACCGGTCGGGCGCTCCTCCTGGCTCGGTTTACGCGACGGCATCAATGGATCCTCGTCGAGCAGGCCGGTGAGATCGGCGCTTTGGTGCAGCAGGTTCACAGTGATTTCCGCCTGGCCGGAAACGCCGAGGCACTCGGTGAGGCGGATTTCGATGTCCGGGCCATCGCTTCGACGATGACGTTGCCGGAGGTTTTGATGAATGAATCCGCGCGGGGTTTGCACCCTTGCACTGCGATGGGCGGGCAGTTGTATTCCCAGGCCATTTGTGGGATGCGCGATTCGTTCCAACCCGACTCGCGGGCGACCAACGCATACTCCAGCCGGTGGCGGCCTTTGCCGCTCAACCACGCACTCGGATAGCGCGAAGCGATAGGACGGATCATCGCGGACGCGGGCGAGGTGGGCGAGGTAGGAGTTCGCGCAGTAAATCCGCTCCGCCGACCAATTGGCAAGCCAGCCGCAACTGGCCGGGTGGAAGTTGGCAACCACATCCACAGGTGGCAGATCGGCGGCGGCAGCGGTCAGCAGCGGGGCGGTGAAGGACAAAGTGGTGAGTTTCATCATAGAGGGTTGTCACGGTTGTTCTTC
>JBIHZT010000296.1:0-5400 GCA_044240265.1 Luteolibacter sp.
GCTACGTGCAAGCCAACGTCCAGGACCGCGACCTCGGCGGCTTCGTCGAGGAAATCGAACAAAAGCTCAAGACAGTCAGCTGGGAGGGCATGACCTACAAGATGACCGGCGAATACGAAAACCAACGCCGTTTCACCAAAACCATGTGGCTGATTTTCCCGTTAGTGATGATGGTGATCTTCGTGCTGTTGTTCATGGTCTTCCACAGTGGCACGGAAGCCGCTCACGTCATGCTCGCCGTGCCCTTCGCTCTGAGCGGCGGGATTTTGTTACAGAAATTCCTCGGCTACAACTTCAACGGCGCCGTCTGGGTCGGTTACATCGCGCTGTTCGGCACCGCCGTGCAGACGGGGGTGGTGATGGTCGTCTATTTAGAGGAATCGGTGAAGGCGAGCATGGTGAAACTCGGTTCGGCATTTACCCAGGCTGATCTTGTTCAGGCGGTCAAGGACGGTGCGAAACTCCGCCTGCGTCCTAAGGTCATGACTGTGGCTACCACCGTCGCCAGCCTGCTGCCCATCATGTGGAGCACCCGCCAGGGCGCGGAAATCATGAAGCCGCTCGCCACGCCGGTGATTGGGGGCATGGTGTCGAGTCTGATTCACATTCTTATCGTCACGCCGGTCATTTTCCTCTGGCTTCGAGACCGGGAATTTAGGAGAGGTAGGTCTGAGCAAACCCTCTGATCAACCCATCCGTGAAAATCACCGTCGCCGCACTTGTCATTGCCGTCCTGTCACTCGCTTCCTGCAAACCCGCCAAACCCGACGACGTTGCCGGCGAGTCGTCCAAGCCCTATCCCTTGGAGACCTGTCTCATCTCCGGTGAGAAGTTGGGAGAGATGGGCGAGCCCTATGAAATTGTTTTCGAAGGCCGGCAGCTCAAATTCTGCTGCAAAAAATGCCTGCCCGACTTCCAGAAAGACCCGGCGAAGTATTTGGAGAAATTGAACTGACCGGGACTGGTTCAGTTCCGACTGGGAGAGGCTGATGTTGTCATTCGTTTTGTCGTCGGGTGGCTGCTGTTATCCGTGTTCGACGAGAAAAGTCCCGGCTGGAGTTCCATAGTGTGGGTCAGCTAATGGCTTGTGAAGATGGGCTGCTTCATGTCCCTCCGGGTCAAGGAGACGAACTTGGGCCCGGGCGGAAGCGGGACTTGTCCGTGACCCGTGAATTTTAACGGATCAGGCAATCCCCTTTTTCAAATCCCGCAGACTCCACAAAAACCCACTCGCTGGAGCAGCATCTCCCTTCAGCTTTCTCGCACCGGATTTGCGTTTCGATCCGAAGCGCTCTCGGGCGCTGCTGAACGCCTCGTCCACGAAGTTCCGACTGCCGATCACCGCCCCGTCCGTGAAATACCGGACCCGGCAGCGTAAAACCTTCCCGAGGGAAATCTCCCCGTCCTTGTCGCGTTCCAACTCCGCTTCCTCCTTCGAAATCCCTCTGCGCAGCGTCTTCACCGCCATACTTCCATCTCGTCCGATACTCTTCACACTTTTCCCAACAGCCCCCGCCATCAGAATCCTGCGGTATTCCCGCGAAACATCATCTTTCCACAAAGCCGCGTCCGCCGCCACTCCTTGGTGGGCACGCAACGCCCTCACCAGTCCGGCCCGCGCGGTCTTTCCATTGCCCCTCGCCCCTCCGCCGATCGCCTCGCCGTAGCTGCTCCAGCGGTAATCGGCCGGATCCTTCACCATCCCCGCTCGCACCGGATTGAGGTCGATGTAGGCTGCGATGGTCTTGGCCGCCACACCGTCCTCCACGATCAGGCTCTTGAAGCGGTCTTCCCAAAGACGCCCCGTTCGGGAATGCGCCCGGTTGAACCACTGGGTGAAACGTTGCAGCAACCCTTTCATGAATTCCCCCAAGTCCTGCATCCGGTAGGTGAACCGCTTGTGAATGGCTTTCACCGCCTCATCAAGTCCGTCTTCGCTTGCGTAAGCTGCCGTCTTGGCATCCGCCAATTCCTTCGCCACTCCGGCCACGAATACTTCGCTGTAAATGGCTGCCAAACGTTTCAGCAGCCCTTCGTCCGAAAGCCCGCCCTCATCCATCGGCGGCACTTCCAGGAGAATGTGGAAGTGGTTGTCCATCAGGCAGTAGGAGGTCGCCCGACAGCCGGTGAATTGCTCCTGCAAGCGCATCAAGGTCCGGAATTTTTCCTTCTCCTCCACTCCGAACACAAATCGCCGGTCCACCACCCGCGAAATCACGTGGTAAAACACCGGTTTCCCGGCGGATTTCCGCCACTCGGCTAGCCAACGCGCCCTTCTGCTCATGAATGAGAAACTACCGAGGAGGGAGAGAAATGGCAAGAGAAGATTCTGATTAAAGGCCTGTCCTACTATTTTAAGAAGCTTTCAGATCAGGAGCGGCGCGAGAATGCGAATCGTGATATAGATAACGCGGAGCGGGAGATCGCGTTGATCCGTCAGGGAGTGGGCAGATGGCCGGATTTCACTGTGGGCGAGCGTATTGAAGGATTGCTCTCATCGTGGGGGCTGTATCTAAACTTCGATGTTCCAAAGGTGACGAGCGATAACCGCGTCGAACAGCTCGAATATATCGAGCAACGGCTGAAAATTTATCGGGAAGAAATAGATGAAACATTCCGTCCCCTTGCGGTAAGTTCTGCCGAGGCGGTGGAATCAGAGCTAGTGCGGGTAGATGAACAGAGTGTATTCACTACGAGGCGGATTTCTGCATGGGCAGCTGCGATTGGATCTGGGGGCACTGGCTGGTATCTGAGTCTTGCCTCGGCTGGTGTTGTGTCTCGCATGGAATCGTGGTTTGTGGATTATTTCCTTCTGACGGGGGCAGTTGTCGCGTGGATTTTTTGTTTCACTCCGGTCCAACGGGACATGGATATCGTGGTCTCAAAGTGGGCAAGCCGTGGTCCTTACCTCCGATGCGACCTTTTACGGAAGAGAGAAGAGCGGATAGCTAGGTGGTTGATGGTGCCGTTTGTAATCTGGTGGCTTCCCATACTGCTGGCGATTTTCGGCGGCTTGGTGAGGGATTGATGCGCCGGAGCTCGTTTTCGGCATCGCGTTCGAACTTTAAATCAAACAGAGATAAGGAAGAGGGGCGCGGCGGGGGAGTTCTCCGCCGTGAAACGGATGGGGAATCAGTTGGGGCTGGGGGCGCCGTTGAGGATTTCCATGTAGAGGTCTTCCAGGGAGCGGCGGACGGGGGAGAAGGCGCGGACGCGGACGCCGGCACCGACGAGGGTGGCAACGAGGGCGGCGGGATCCGAGCCGTGTTTGAGGGCGATGCGGTTAGTGGCGAGGACCTCCCCGCCGCTGCTGTGGATGATGCCGCAGGCGAGGCCCCAGGGTTCGAGATCGACCTCGAAGACGGGGGTGTCGTCCTGAAGACCGCGGACGGTGCCTTCGAAGACGCGCTTGCCTTCACGGAGGATGGCGACGCGGTCGCACATGAGCTCGACCTCGGCTAGCAGGTGGGAGTTGAAGAGGACGGTGATGCCGCGCTCGTCGCGGAGGTTGAGGATGAAGTCGCGGAACCACTTGATGCCTTCCGGGTCGAGGCCGTCGGTGGGTTCGTCGAGGAGGAGGACTTCGGGTTCGGGGAGGAGGGCCTGGGCGAGGGCGAGGCGCTGGCGCATGCCGTGGCTGTAGGTGCGGACCTTGGAATGGACGCGCTTGGTGAGGCCGACGCGGTCGATGACCTGGCGGGCGGCTGCGGGATCGAAGCCGCCGGAGTAGCCCATGAGGATTTTCAAATTATCCCAGCCGCTGAGGTAGTCGTAGAAGGCGGGTGCTTCGAAGATGGCTCCGACTTTGCGCAGGGCCTTGGAGCGGTGGTGGAGCACGGAGATGCCGTCGATGGTGACATCGCCCTGGTCGGGCATGACCATGCCGAGGATGATGCCGAGGGAGGTGCTTTTGCCGGCGCCGTTGTGGCCTAGCAGGCCGTAGATTTCGCCGCGCTGGACGTGGAAGGAGACGTCGGTGAGGGCGGGTTTTCCGGCGAATTTCTTGAAGAGTCCGTTAGCGACGAGCATGGGGTGAGGGGAAAGTTAGTTGCCGGCGATGAAGCGGGGTTTGTTGGAGCTGGAGAGGTCGGCGAAGAGGAAGTTGGTGCCGGAGGGGTGCCAGGCGGTTTTGTCGGAGATGAGCGGGATGGTGTCCTCGCGGACGCCGAAGAAGTAGAGGTCGGAGACGCGGCGTTTGCTCTGAAGGTGGTTCCAGTTGTAGCTGGAGCCGGTTTTTTCAAACTCCAGCTTGTCGGCGGGGCAGTGGAAGACGTCGGGGGAACCGAGGTAGGGGAGGAGGGCGGTGTCGAGCACGGGGATGTCGTCGGTCTTCGAGGCGCGGCCGATCTGGAGGTCCGGCATGATGTCGTTGTGCTCCTGGAGATAGGTCTGCAGGGCGACGCCGAGTGAGCGGAGATTCCCGAGGCAGGAGGCTTCGCGGGATTTCGCGATGAAGGAGCGGGTGACGGGATAGCCGATGCCGACGAGGGTGCCGATGATGGCAAGCACGACGAGCATCTCGGTGAGGGTGAAGCCGCGGGATCGGGTCATTGGCGTGGGCCGAATTCGTTGCCGCGGAGGCCTTGCATGGTCTCGTTCATGGCTTCCATGAGGGGGGCGAGGTCGAGCTTGGTGTCTGAGCTGGATTTCTCGAAGTAGGCCTTCATGCCTTGCTGGCTGATTTTATCGAGCAGGTCGGCACCGAGTTCGTCGGCGCTGGCCATCTCGGACTGGGTGCGGCCTTCGTTGATTTCCTTGAGGCCTTGCTCGACGAATTTCTTGCGCTGCTCGGGCTTCATGGAATCGAGGGACTCCATGAAGCGGCCCATGGACTCGACGATGGTGAGATCGATGAAGAGGGATTTTTCCTCGGGGGCGAGTTTGCGGAAGAAGTTTTCGCCGGCGCGGTTCTCGCGGTTTTTCTCGCGTTCCTGGAAGTCGAGGCGGTTGACGAGGGTGGCGATGGTCCGGAGTTCCTTCTGGCGGCGCTCGGCTTCGGCGGAGGCGGCGGTGGGTGGGCCGGCGGACCAGTCGCCGAAGTTGGCCTCGGCGACGGCGCGGTTGACGCGCTCGGCGGTGATTTTTTTGGATCCGGCGTAGGCGCGGACGCCCCATACGCAAGCCCAGACGACTGCTAGAACCAGTGTCGCTTTTAAAATTACATCCCGTGGTCGCATATTTGGGTCACGCTAGGCGATGAAGGTCGGTGCGCAAGTGGGCAAAATCGGATTTGAAATCGATCTTGGCGATGCGAGGGCCAGGTGTTTGACTGCGTCTAATGAAAGCAAATCCGAGTTTGTTTCTGGTTTTAGCCCTGTTGACGTCCACGCTGTCGATGGGGGATGTGGTCTTCGATCTGACGGCGAGAGCGGAAAAGGGGGAGGCGGTGGCGCAACTGGA
>JBIHZT010000297.1:0-5396 GCA_044240265.1 Luteolibacter sp.
TTCCTGGTCTTCTCCAACGCCGTGCTGCCGCTGTTGACCGGTGCCGCCCTCGCCGCCTGGTTGCTCCGAAACGGCTACACGGCTGAAATGCTGGAGGCCGCTCCTTCCCCCACCCGCACGCGGACCCGCACGAACTTCGGCCAGATGGGCGAGCGCCGCTTTGCCACCGCATGAACCCGGACTCTCATCCCAACTCCCATCCCAACTCCCATCCCACCCACCATGTTCCGTTCCATTCCCAATCACCTGTCGTTCCGCCACCGGGAGAGACGATCCATGAAATCCCTCCTGCTGCTTCCGCTGGCAGGTTGCTTCATGGCGTTGAGTTCGTGCTCGGAAGCGTCTCCCAAACCAGCGCCGCCTCTCCCACCTGTCACCGTCACCGACACCGCGCCTGTGGGCGACGGCCTGAAAGTGATCGGTTTCGCCATGCTCGGCGCGGCGGTCGTCGTGGTGCTCGGGCGCATGCTCGGCTGAACCATCACCTCCCTACCCCATGAACCCGTTGTTATTCCTCAAGGGTTTCGCGTGGATTTCGATCATCGCCCTGTGCTGCTCGATCTTCTCCGACTTCTGGCTGCCGATGCTCATCGGAGCCGTTGCGTTCACCCTGATTTACCGAGCGCTCCATTGATCCGCTGATCCCTCAGCAATCCGCATCCATGGAAAGGCCCGGCACCAATGCCGGGCTTTTCCGTTTCAACCAATCCCAACCAAACAACCAGCCCCTAACATCATGGCCATCAAACTTATCGCCAATTACTCGAAGCGCCTCGGCCTTCCCGGCTACTCGTCCCACCAGTTCTCCGTTTCCGTGGAAACCGAACTGATGACCACCGACGATGTCGCCGCCGAATCCGAGCGCCTCTATCAACGTCTCCAAGCCAGCGTGGACGAGCAAATCCTCCACACCGGCTTCGTCCCACCCGCCGACTACGGCATGGACCTGCCCGAACCCCGCAACACCACCCGGCGTGACCCGGGTGAGCCGGCCAACGTCACGGCCGTTGCAAACTGGCAGCGCGGTCCCGCCTGGAAATGCTCTGACAAGCAGAAGGACCTCATCCTGAAACTCGTCGAAGAACACAACCTCGACAAAGCCGACGTCGAAGCCCTCGCCGTCGAACGCTTCGGCAAAGGCGTGCGCGTCCTCAACAAGGTGGAAGCCTCCGGGCTCATCGACGAACTGCTCGACACCCACGGCGGCGACAACCGTCAGGGCAACAGCAAACGCCGCAACGGCTCCGCCTACAGCGGGGCCAACAGAAGGAGGGACGCCGCATGATCGCCAGCGTCACCGATCCGCCCTTTGCCACCGGGCTGACACCCTGGGCGCAAACACTACCGGACCACATCAGCCCGACGGCGGCCAAGGCTTACCTCAGCTGCTCGCTCAAGTTCTACTTCGAGCGGGTCGCCTGCATCCGGAAAGCGACACCCGCCGCGCTCCACCTCGGCAAGGCGGTGCATGCCGCCCTGCAAGCGTTCCACCTCGCCCGCTGGCGGGGTGGCGACGACTCGCCGGAGGCCATCGCCAACGCCTACGACCTCGCCTTCCTCCGACTCGAACGCAACGAAGGCCCGGTCAACTTCGACGATGAAACCGAACGCGAGAAATGCCGACTCGACGGCCTGCGCGTGGTCGCCGCCTACCTCGATTCCCCGGAAGCGATGAAGGAAAAACCACGCGCAGTCGAAGTGATGCTGAAGGAGGACATCCCGGGACTATCGGTTCCGCTGACCGGAGCGATGGATCTGGTCGAAGGCAACTTCACGCCGGTGGATTTCAAATCCGCCGCCGCCAAGCCCGATGAGGCGAACGCCGCCTTCGACTACGAAATCCAGCTCGTCAGCTATCAACTGCTGATGGAAGCCGCCACCGGCGAATCCCCGCCCTCACTCGATCTGGTATTCCTGGTGAAGACCAAGAAGCCGCAGACCATCCGGGTGACTAGTCCGCCAGCCGACACCCACCGCAAACGTCGCGTCACCGCCCTGCTGGAAACCGCCGTCGAAGGCATCGCCAGCAACCGCTACCACCCGCAACCCGGGATGCATTGCTCGTGGTGCCAGTTCAAGAACGAGTGCATGGCATGGCTGCCGGGAATGACGGTGGCAAACATCCATCAGCCGAAAGCCGCTTGAGCCAGGTATGCCGCCAACCCCACCCACGCCCGCCCGATCCACGGATCGTGGCGGGCGTTTCAATTTCCACCTGAAACCACAAACCAACAACCAGACATCATCATGAATCCTAACAACACATCCACCACCCTCCTCGATGGCATCTGCCGCCGCGGAGTGCTCGTCTCCACCTCCGTCCGTTACTGGCGCGGCTGCAAGCGGCTCAACCCCGAAGACCTCGGACTTGATCCCGCACACGTCTCCGACCGGCTCATCCAGCTCGGCCACAAACGCCTCATCCCGCGCGACGCGCTCTCGGCCTTCGCCCTGATCGAATCCCGGGTGCAGGCCACCGTCGAAAGCTCCAGCTTCCCGTTCCTGGGAGGCATCGGGCGTTTCGTCCCTAATCCCCGCCTCGGTGATCTTACCGACCGCTTGGAAAAACTGCGCGACGAGTTCCGCGAGGCGACCTTGGACTTTGTCGCTGGCTACACACCGCTGCGCGAAAACGCGATGGCCGAATGGCGCGAGGCCGCCCGCCACATGAACGGCAGCGCGGAACGCCTGATCGCCACCATCGAACAATCGTTCCCGCCCGCCGGTGACATCGCCAAGCGCTTCGGTTTCGAAACGCGGTTGTTCCAGATTGCAGCTCCCGACAGCATCCGCCTGGAGGTTGCCGATGGCATGGAGCAACTCGAAATCTCCGAGGACCGCCGCCGCATCGCGGAGGATGCCTCACGCCGCCTGCAAAGCGACCTCGACGGATTCATCCGCGAGAGCGTGGCCAGCATGCGCGAGGAAACCGCCCGGCTGGTCAGCGAGGTGCTCGCCACCATCGACGGCTCGGAGAACGGCGTCCACCAGCGCACGCTCAACCGGCTCACCACGTTCATCGACAGCTTCCGCACGTTGAACTTCGCCGGCGACCAACAGCTCGAAGCCACGTTGGAGCGCTTCCGCCGCGACCTGCTCACCCGCAGCGCCGAGGACTACCGCAACGACAGCGGAGCCATGGCCAGTCTGACAGAAGGCCTGTCACGCCTGCGAGAAAACGCCGTGCAACTCGCCCGCAGCGATGCGCGCGAGGTCATCTCCCGCTTCGGGCAGATGGGCACGCGCAAGCTCGCCGCCGTCAGTTGAAACCTGTGAGAACTCCTGCTGGCGGCTTGCCTTCCAGCGGGAGTTCTCCACCCTTCCACCATCATGCCGTACCAACGGAAAACCGCGCGCCAACCGCGCCGGCACCTCATCAGCTATCAGGATGTCTGCCGGGCCAACCACACGGTCATCCGTGAGTTGGAAACACTCTGGTTCTGGCACAAACGGCTTGATGACGTCGAGGTCTATTGGGTCGCCACGTCGTGGAGCTGCTACGGCTGGTATCAGGGCGACATTTACATCCCGGCCATCACCGGAGCCCAGCTCTCCGATTTGATCCAAGGACGCCACATCCGACTGACCGACGTGCTGCGCCACGAATGGGCGCACGCGGTGGCCGACAAGTGGCCCCTTGTCATGAACACCAAACGCTTCCTGACTGCCTTCGGCGGTCCCTACGAATCCGGGGAACGCGTGATGAATTACGACCCCGACCACCACCTGACGGAATACGCCGCCACCATGCCCTGCGAGGACTTCGCGGAAACGTTCCATTACTACCTCCGCCACAAGGGCAACGTGCCGTATCGCCTGCACTACAAGCCACGCATCCTCGCCAAGTGGCAGTTTGTGGAATGGCTGGCGCGGAGGATTTCCCGCAGGCACAAGCTCAAGGTGAGTTGAATTCCATTGGCTCGCCCAAGGGAACCCGCTAATAAAAGCCACCTCACCTGACATGAAAGGCCGCTCCCCCAACCAAGAAGAGTTCGATCTCGGCCTGCTTCGGGAAGAGGAAAATCAATTGCGCCAGCGCCAGAAGCAACTTGCGGACAGCAGTAAGAAGCTCGCCACCGAACGCAGCGACCTGGCGGTTACGCTGCCGCCGTCCGAACTGATCCAGTTGATCGAAAAGCGAAAATCGCACGAGGAACTGGCATCAAAACGACAGGAGCGGGATATCCGTCATGAACACTCCCGCGGTGTCCTTTTGATCCTGGCGCTGGCCGCCGCCACCGCTGCGCTCGTGTGGTGGGGATTGAGCCTGATGCGGGGTGCGTGAACTCCGTGCAACTCGCCCGGACCGCCGCCCGCGAAGTCATCTCCCACTTCGGTCAGATGGGCACTCGCAAGCTCGCAGCTGTTAGCTGAAATAATACACATGAAACCCCGCCTGCGGCTTGTCGTCCGGCGGGGGTTCCCTCATCCTCCAAACCTCCCATCCTCAGGCTTCCACCGAGCTGTTTGGTTTGCTTTTGGGGCATGGATTCGACAAATTGCGCCAGTCATGCCCAAAGGAGTGAAGATCAACAACGACATCCAAGGCGACGGTCGCGAGGCCCGCCGTGGTGACGTTGTCGTGGTCAACCTCAGGATGTTTCTCAGCAAGGGTGAGGAGGTGACAGCGAAATATCCAGACGCTCCACGCACCGTAATTGACCTGGGCAAGCGCGAAACCATCGCCGGAATCCGATACGGCATCGAGGGCATGCGTGCCGGTGGCAAGCGAACATTGATCGTTAGCCCACACTTGGCCTATGGGGAGAACGGACTTGGAGAATGGATTCCACCCAAAGCGGCGTTGCGGTGCGAAGTGGAACTACTGGACGTCCATGACGCCGGCTACCGGGATCCAGCTAGAAGCCAGAACGACAATCTCATAAGCGTGTTCATACCCGGATCGGTTAAGGATTCCAAAGTCCGTTGCCAGGCGACTCTCGGAGCAGACGGACATGGCAGTGCTTTCATCACACGACCTCGCCCCGACGGTAGTTGGCGGCGATGTTCGTTCATTCCCGTGTGGCTCACACCCGATCCGCAACGATGCACATCAATCATCGAGGAGATGCGGACTCTTCCCAATCAACGTCCCGATGATTGTCTTTCCAATGACCTCCTTTGGTCCGACAGCTCGGAACCTGCCAATGGCATCACCAGAGACCTCGCGACCAACACGCCGTGTGTCACGATCAGATTCGGAGACTTCTCCTCTTCGCAGCAATACTTCTCCATCAAGAGCACCAGTCGCCTTTGGCGCGATTCCCCTCTTCGTGCAGAACTCCTTAGGCTGCTCGCAGATCATTTGGAAGCGGGTGAGATCTACTAAACCACTCGAAAGATTTCAATCCAGCCCGCCCGGTCACGCACCCGACGGGCTTCTTCGTGCCCGTCAA
>JBIHZT010000298.1:0-5374 GCA_044240265.1 Luteolibacter sp.
GCCGGTCATTTTCGTGCGATTTCCCATTCTATTAAAGGAGGCGTAGTCGATGGCCGCCTCGGGTGATAGGTTGAGGATGATGACGGGCACCTTGGCGCGCTGGACCACGGGCAGCACGGTGGATGATAGCGCGTAGGTGGTGACGTGGAGAAAGATGAGATCCACGTCCTCGCGGCGGAAGGCGTGGCCGGCATCGAAGGCCTTAGGCACCGTATCGATGAGTCCGAGATCGACAATCCCCACCCCATCGCGGGCAAGCTTGGAATGGACGGTGGCGAGGCAGCCTTCGAGACGCTCCTTGAGTCCGGGGAACTGGGGCCAATAGGTATCAAGGCCAATGCCGAAAAGGCCGATGCGGGTGGTGGGTGCCATGGTGAGTCGAAGTTAGATTTTAAAAACGGGTCTCCTCCACGAGGAAACCTGGCGACTCTGCGACGATGACTTGATTTCCACCATGCACGATCTGATCATTTCGTTTCACGATCTGACAGGAACCGGAAGCCATGAATTCGATCCGCAACTTTTACCGCTATCTGCCACGGATAGCGAATGATTCCGACTGGGGCGCGCGGGTGCTGGATGCCGGTTATGGAGTCATCCCGCCACAAGCGCCTTATCCGCCGCCGGGACATCCGGAAGATCACGCGTTTTCCTGGGAAAAGGGCCGGCGTCTGGCGGCTTACACTTGGGTTTACATCACGGCCGGACGCGGGGTGTTTGACTCGGAGGCCTCCGGGGAAATCGAGGTCGAGGCGGGCTCGGTCTTTCTCATTTCCCCCAACGTCTGGCACCGCTACCGGCCGGATCCTGAGACGGGATGGGATGAATACTGGGTGGAAAGCGAGGGCGGACTGTTGGAAGAGGCCATCCACCGATCGAGGTTTCTGCCGTCCGCACCGGTGATGCGGGTGGGGCTGGATGAACCGTTGTTACGCTGTTTTCTCAACATCGCGGACACGATTCAACAGGAGGCCCCGGGATTTGAGCCGATCATCGGGTTGCGGTCGGTGGAGATCGTCGCGCGAGTCCGCAGCCTGCTCAAGGCTGCCAACTCACATGGACTAACCGATGGTGAGAAGCTCGTGAAACACACCTTGGTGCGGATGCGGGAAGCCTTGGATGGACCCCTTGATCTCCAGCTTCTCGCGCAGGAACTTGGCGTCAGCTACTCGACCTTCCGGAGGCTGTTCAAGAGCCTGACGGGGCGTGCTCCCGGTGACTATTTCATCGAAATGAAAATGAACCGCGCCCGGCAATTACTTGCGGGAAACAGCATTCAGGAAGTCGCGGATCGTCTGGGGTTTGAGTCCGTTTATTATTTTTCCCGCCTCTTCAAGGCGCGGATCGGGAAGCCGCCGGGATTCTATCGGATCCGCTGAGGCGGATGCACTTTTTGACCGGCACTTCAATCGCCGCGCTGCGGAAGCTTCGAATGGATTTCATGAAAGCGGCCGGCCGGGTGTCCCTTCGTGGCGTCGGCGACGAAGCACTCGGCCGGGAAGTCCGTCGCCACCACAGCCGCCAGAGACGGCACCTGGGAAATCGAGCTGCCGAAGTTGGATGCCGGCGGACCCTATCAAATAGATGTTTCCACCGCATCCGCGACCCGCAGCTACTCGGACGTGCTGGTCGGCGAAGTGTGGCTTTGCCACGGCCAGTCGAACATGGACTTCACGCTGGCAAAAACCGGAAAGCGCTCGTTTTCCGGCGTGACCGATTGGGATAAGAAAGTCTCCACGGCGGATCATCCGCAGCTCCGGACCTTCTCCGCCGAGTGGGCGATGAGCGGGCCTCCCCAACGCGAAGTCCCCGGATCGTGGACGGTTTGCACCCCGCAGACAGCGGGGGAGTTTTCCGCAGTCGCGTATTATTTCGGTTTGGGAATCCAGCGGGATCTCAAGGTGCCCGTCGGCGTGATGACGTGCGCCTTCGGCGCGAGCACCATCGAGGCGTGGATCCGCGAGGATTAACTAACGCCACATCCGCAGTTCAAGGAACTGCTGGAGGCGTTCTCAAAAAAGCATATGGCCTTTCGCGACGATCCGAAGCCGTTCCTCGACTACGGCACGGCCCTAGCGAAATGAAAAAGCGGCAAGCGGCCGAAAAATCCCGATCCCGTCCAACGCCAGCACAACCCCTTCGTCCTCCACAACGGCATGATCGCGCCGATTATGCCCTACGCCATCCGCGGGGCGATTTGGTATCAACGCGAGTCGAACCTGAACACCCGCCAGATCTATCCGGACTTCAAACGCACCCTGATCGAAGACTTGCGTGCCATGTGGCCCGCTATTCCGCGAAAGCCCGGTGCAGGGCAACCGCATGATCCTCAAATTCGACCACACTGGCAGCGGCCTCGTCGCCAAGGGTGGAGCCCTGCGGCATTTTGTAATCGCCGGGGCCGACGGTAGATCCGCATGGGCGGATGCGGTAATCGAGGGTGACAGTATCATCGTTTCAAGCTCAGTCCATCACCTCTCCCGCCTTTGTCCGCTATGCCTGGGTCGACAACCCGGCGGGTGCCAATTTATATAACTCCGAAGAATTGAGAAGGCTTTCTATCAGGTGGATTTTGCTTCATTACTCCTCTCATATGACGCGTTTTTCATCGCTCCGAAGCCTGATTCCAATCGCCGCCCTGACCGCCGGCGGCACCCCATCCAGCGCCGAGGTCCGGTGCCCGCCGGTTTTCGGCACGCACATGGTGCTCCAGCGCGATCAGCCGGTCCCGGTCTGGGGAAACGCCGCCGCCGGTGAAAAGGTCACCGTCGAGTTTGCCGGGAAGAAATCGACAGCTACTGCGGATCCGCACGGCGTCTGGCAGGTGAAGCTGGCACCACTTCCCGCCAGCGGAGAATCCAGAACGCTCGTTGTCCGCGGGTCTAACGTGATTCATTTCGAGGACGTGCTCGTCGGTGAGGTCTGGCTTTGCTCCGGCCAGTCGAACATGGAAAAACCCCTTGGGAACCAGGTCGGCCAGCGACCCACTGAGAACGCGCAGGAGGAAATCCGCAGCGCCGACCACCCCACGCTCCGCCTTTTCCAGATGCCCCGCGGCGGCCAGTCGGACCGGATCGACTCGACCCGGCAGTGGCACGCGTGCCAGCCCGAGATCCTCGACAAAACGCGCTTCTCGGCGGCGGCCTATTTCTTCGGCCGCGAACTGATAGAGAAACTCGGCGTCCCCGTCGGATTGATCCACACCAGCGTCGGCGGCACGCGCATCGAGCCATGGACCGTGCCCACCGCCTACGAGGGCCTCCCCGGTTTGAGCGCCTACGCCGCGCCCGGCGCCGGGGATGGCCACATCGACGGCATCAGGATCGGTGAGTTGTATGACTCGATGGTGAAGCCATTCGTCGCCTTCAGCCTGCGCGGTTTTCTGTGGTATCAGGGCGAGTCCAACCTCATTTCCGGCGATGGCGACATCTATACGGAAAAGATGCGGGCGTTGATCAACGGCTGGCGGGCGGCATGGGCGGAACCCGAGGCTCCGTTCTACTTCGTCCAGCTGGCGCCCCATCTTTACACAGCCAGAAAGCAGCCGAAACTGTTATCGGCGGACGCGCTGCCGCTTTTCTGGGAAGCCCAGACCAAAGCCCTGTCCATCCCACACACAGGCATGGCTGTCATCACGGACACCGTGGACGCGCTTGACGACATCCATCCCGTCAACAAACGGGACGTCGGACTGCGCCTCGCCCGCCTTGCCCTGGCCCGGACCTATCAGAAGGACGTCGTCGATTCGGGACCGGTCCTCAAGGAGTTCAAAATCCTCGATGGAAACGTCGCCCTGAAATTTGAAAACGCGGAAGGCCTCCGGTGCCGTGACGACAAGCCGCCCGGCGGGTTCACCATCGCCGGGGAAGACCGGGTCTTCGTCCCTGCGGTGGCGAAAATCAGCCAGGGTGGTGTGATCGTCTCCTCCCCGGAGGTGAAAGAGCCGGCGGCGGTTAGATTCGCCTGGAGCGAGCGGGCGAATCCGAACCTCGTCAATTCCGCCGGACTTCCCGCTCGCAGCTTCCGCACGGATATCTGGCCCGCTTCGGTGGTGCTTGAGGAAGCCGTGACCACCGATCCACCCAGATGAATTCATCTCCGTCAGGGCTTGGAACAGGACGATCCACCTCAAATCGAGTGACGCTCGCCGGGCTTCCCGCTCTTGCTATTTCCCCGCGGGCTCCGGAAGCTCGGCTCATGCTCAAGCAACAACGTGCCGACCACCTGCTACGCCGGCTCCACGAACTCTATCCGGAGACGCCCGTTCCGCTCGATCACAAGGACGCCTACACCCTGCTCGTCGCCGTCCTGCTCTCGGCCCAATGCACCGACGTCCGCGTGAACCAGGTCACGCCCGCGCTCTTCAAACTCGCCGACAATCCGCGTGACATGATGAGGGTCCCGGTGAAGGAAATCCAGGCGATCATCCGCCCGTGCGGCCTCTCGCCGAAAAAGTCGGCGGCCATTTCCGAGCTTTCGAAAATCCTCGTGGAGCGGCACGGCGGCGAGGTTCCGCAGGATTTCGACGCGCTCGAGGCGCTGCCCGGCGTGGGTCACAAAACAGCGTCCGTCGTGATGGCGCAGGCCTTCGGCGTGCCCGCCTTCCCGGTGGACACCCACATCCACCGCCTCGCCACCCGCTGGAAACTCACGTCCGGCAAAAACGTCGTGCAAACCGAGCGCGACCTCAAAAAACTCTTCCCGCGCGAGTCGTGGAACCGCCTGCACCTGCAGATCATCTTCTATGGCCGCGAACATTGCTCCGCCCGCGGCTGCGATGGAAAAAGCTGCCTGCTCTGCCGCGAGCTTTTCCCGCCACGCTGACCGTCGCCCGGACTTTTCGGAAACCGGTCCGGAGTCCGGCCTAACCGAATGGCGCGGTCCGCTCTTGCCTCCACCGCCCGCCGCCCTAGCCTTGCCGCCACCGTGACTCCCGCCGCCCGTCCATTTCTCCAATCGTTTAAAGAGCACGCCGGACTGCTACTTGGGCTGTTAGCCATCATGTGGGTGGTCGAGGTGGTGGATTTCGTGCTGCCGATGGTGCGTCTCGATGAGTTCGGGATCCTTCCGCGGACCACCCGGGGGCTGACGGGAATCGGGCTGTCACCTTTTTTGCACGTGGGTTTCGGACATCTCGTTTCCAACTCGATTCCGTTCCTCCTGCTAGGCGGACTGGTCATGACCGGCGGACGGCGCTTGTTCATCCTCCTCAGTCTGTGGGTGATTCTCGCCGGCGGCGGCGGAGTCTGGCTGCTTGGCGGGGGCGGGACGGTGCATCTGGGAGCGAGCCTGCTGATTTTCGGCTACCTCGGGTTCCTGCTGAGTCGCGGGGTGTTCGAGCGCAGCGTCGGCGGGGTCTTGCTGTCGCTCGGGC
>JBIHZT010000299.1:0-5356 GCA_044240265.1 Luteolibacter sp.
CGAGGCCGAGGACTTTGTTGATGACGGCTTCGACCGTTTCGTGAGGCACCATTTCACCGGCGATCTTGGAAAAGCGGGAGATGCGGCCCTCGATGTAGAGGAACCCGTCGTCATCGACGCGGCCGACGTCGCCGGTGCGGAACCAGCCGTCGGAGAGGACTTCCGCGGATTTTTTGGGATCGCCGAGATAACCTTTGAAGACATTGGGCCCCTTGAACCAGATGATGCCCTGTTTGTTGATAGGCACTTCCCTGTCGGTGGCGGGGTCGGTGATTCTGATGGCGAGGCCGGGCAATGGCTGGCCGACGGAGCCATTCCGGGAGGAGGGCAGGACGACCGAGTCTCGCTCAGGATCGAGCTCCGGGAGGTTGACGTTGGTGGCGGGTGAGGTCTCGGTGAGGCCATAGCCTTCCTGGGGGCGGATGCCGAATTTTTGCTCGAAGGCGTTGGCGAGTGAAAGAGGGAGTTTTTCCGCGCCGGTGACGACGAGTTTGAGCGAGGAAAACTGGGCGGGATCGATGCGCTTCATGTAGCCCCGTAGGAAGGTGGGGGTGGAGAGGAAGATATTGATCTGATGGAGGGCGATGAGCTCGGCGAGGCGCTTGGTTTCCAACGGACTCGGATAGGTGACGAGGTTGACGCCCTCGATGACGGGGAACCAGAGCGTGACGGTGCAGCCGAAGGAGTGGAACAGCGGCAGGCAGCCGAGGATCGTCGAGCCTTTCGCAAGGTTGAGGCGGGATCCGAACTGGCAGACGTTGGCGAGCACGTTGCGGTGGCTGAGCACGACACCTTTGGGCTCGCCGGAGGATCCGGAGGTGAACAGCAGTGTCGCCTCGTCATCGCCACGGCGCTGGTTGAGCCCTAGCAGCAGGCCGAGGACTTTGGAGGGCAGGATTTTGGAAACGATCGCCCAAGTGACGATCTTTTTCCTGAGGGTGGGTAGCACGCGCTCGATGAAAATCAGGTCGCGGTTCGGCGGCCACGGGAATGAAGAGACTTTGCGGACGAAGGGATCCGCGGTGATGAAGCGATCGACATCGGCCTGACGGATGCAGGAGGTGATGGCTTCATGTCCGGCGGTGAAATTCAGGTTTACCGGGACTTTTCCGGCGAAGAGGACGGCGAGGTTGGCGATGAGTCCGGCCTTCCCGGGAGGCAGGACGATGGCCACGCGCGGCTTGTCGGTTTCCTCCTTGATGAATTTTGAAAACACGATCGCGGCGGCAAGGATCTTGTCGAAGCCGAGTTCGGAGTCGTCGGAACCGTCGAGAATCCGGTTTTTGGAGCCGTGTTTCTTGAGTCCCTCCAGCAGCGCCATGGCGAGCGATCCGCTGAAAAGCGTCCGCTGGCTGTAGGCCTCCTCGTTGGCTTCGAGCAGTGCCTGCTGAAACGTGGCGAGGCTCGCATTTTCGCCCGGGATGGGCTTGCCGATGGAGATGACCGCGGCAGGCAGCGACGACAATCGCTCGATGGAAAGGCTGGATTCCCGCGGGCAATCTGCGGCGATCGGGAGAATCGGCAGCCCGAAGGCGCACATCGCCTTCAAGTGCGCCGACGGAATGTGACACGCCGTGCCATGCCGGACCGTGGCCCGACCGGGGACGAAAATGAGCACGCCACCGTCGGCGAGGTAAGGCTTGAGCTGGCTGCCTGCGACGGCGGGCGCGGCGTCATTCGAGGCGAACATCGCGCCGGAGCCGGACTTTTCCAGGTAGCCGCGGACCGTCGGATCCAGGTTGGCGGTTTCCTCAATCAGCCAGGTGACCTTGCGTCCGGCGAAAAGTTTTTCGAAATGCGGGATGAGCTCGAAGTCGAGGCGCCCGGGAACGACGAGGCAGCCGGTGGTTGGAAGACGTTCTTTGTGAATGATTTGAATGGCTGCCGACGACATTTTAGAAAGGGGTAAAGGGGAGTGGCTCAAAGCCCGGGTCCGCAGGGATTTAGGAGGATTTTTCCCGCAGCCGCACGGCAATTTTCCAAAAAAGACGCCGCGTTTGGCATCACTGCCCGATTGGCGGCATCATTTCACCGGGCCGAATAAAAGCCCGCTCCCGGGATTGACGTAAGCCGTTCATCCCGGTGATATTCCCGCCCCCGCCGGATGGCGGATCTTGCCATGGACTATACCGCGAAAATCGCAACCAACGTCGCCTCGATCCCGCGCTCGGGCATTCGCGACTTTTTCGAACTCGTCCAAGGACGCGACGACGTGATCTCGCTGGGCGTTGGCGAGCCTGACTTCGTCACCCCATGGCACATTCGCGAGGCAGCCATCTACTCGCTGGAAAAGTGTCAGACGACTTATACCTCCAATCTCGGGCTGCTCTCGCTGCGCAAATCGATTTCCCGCTACGTGGAGAAATTTTTCCACGTGGAATATGACCCGGCGAAGGAAATCCTGGTCACGGTCGGCGTGTCCGAGGCCATCGACATCGCCCTGCGCGCGCTGCTCAATCCCGGCGACGAGGTGATTTTCCACGAGCCCTGCTACGTGTCCTACAGCCCGAGCATCGTCATGGCGCACGGCGTCGCGGTGCCGGTGGTGACGACCAAGGAGGATGAATTCTCGCTGAAACCGGAAGCCGTCGCCGCCGCCATCACGCCGCGGACGCGGATCATTTTCATCAATTTCCCCACGAATCCGACAGGAGCTTGTGCCTCCCGCGCCGACCTCGAGGGCATCGCGAAACTCGCCATCGAGCACGACCTCATCGTGATGACCGATGAGATCTACAGCGAGCTCCGCTACGATGCCGACGAGCCGCACGTCTCCATCGCCTCGATGCCGGGGATGAAGGAGCGCACCATTCTGCTGCACGGATTTTCCAAAGCCTTCGCCATGACCGGCTTCCGCCTCGGCTACGCCTGCGCGCCGCAGCCGATCATCGAGGCGATGATGAAAATCCACCAATACGCGATGCTCTGCGCGCCGATCATGAGCCAGAACGCCGCGATCGAGGCACTCGAGCACGGCCAGCCGTCGATGATCGCGATGCGCGACAGCTATCACCAGCGCCGGGATTTCCTGGTCAAGCGGCTCAATGAAATCGGCCTCGACTGCCACACGCCGGGCGGTGCGTTCTACGTCTTCCCGGACATCCGCAGCACCGGTCTGACGAGCAAGGAGTTCGCCATGAGTCTGCTGGAGCAGGAAAGCGTCGCCTGTGTGCCGGGCAGCGCCTTCGGCCCCTCCGGTGAGGGCTTCCTGCGCTGCTGTTATGCCACGGCGTTCGACGATATCCGGACGGCGACCGACAAGATCGAGCGCTTCGTCGGGCGGCTCTAACGTTCATGAGCGCGCAGCCACAGACCGGCGATTCCGAAGCACTCACGCGGGCGCACGTGGTGCCTTTTGTGGTCTTCATGGTGTTCATGATCCTGCTGCAGCTCGTCGGCGGATTCATCGAGTGGAAACATCCGGACGCCCCGTGGTGGCGGCAGGATCCGGCGCAGTTCATCTATCCGATCCAGACGCTCGTCACTCTCGGCGTGCTGCTGCATTACCGGCGTTTTTATACCTTCAACTGGTCATTGAAGTGGGCGCTGGCCGGAGTCGTTTTCGGCGCGGTCGGCATCGGATTCTGGCTGACGCCCACCGTACTCTATCAAACATGGGGCATGACGGGGAAAAGCGAAGGAATCCTGAAGTTGCTGGGCTTCGCGGAGCGCAGGGAAGGCTTCGATCCCGGGCTGTTCCAAAACCCGGTTGCTTACTGGAGTTCGCTGGTTTTCCGCTTCTTCCGGGCGGTGGTGATTGTCGCGCTGGTCGAGGAAATTTTCTGGCGCGGTTTCCTCATGCGCTTCGTCTGCGATTGGGAAGGAGACTACTGGAAACAGCCCTTCGGCCGCGCCCGTTGGATTTCGTATGGGGTTGTCACCGGGCTATTCATGCTCGCCCACTCGCCATTGGATTACGCGGGAGCTTTCATTTACGGAAGCCTGACTTACCTGCTGTGCGTCTGGAGCAAGAACCTGGGAGCCTGCGTCATCATGCACGCCACCGCCAATTTCTTCATGGGCCTCTACATCATGCGCACCGGCAACTACGGTCTGTGGTGAACGCGCAATCCCCTGCCGGACTCCAAACCCGACGCGCTCAAACCGCCAGATTTCCGGCACAAACCCTAAAACAAAAAGGGGCATGGACGAAACGCCCATGCCCCTTGATCATTGAGATCGGTTAGGATGCCTTGCCGAAAACCTCTACTTCGATGTAATGGTTCATTTCGTTGGAGGTGTTGCCATTACTGTAGAGGCGGACGTAGCGGCCCTTGGTGCCCTTGCCATCGACGACGAGTCCGAAGCGGGATTCGACATAGGGATTGTCGCTGCCTTTGCCCATTTTCGAGGAGTCGTCGTAGTCGTTGTTATAAACGGTGGTGACGCCGGTTTTGAACTCCGGATCATCGGAAATCTGGATGATCACGTCGTTGTAAGCGCGCTTCTGCGAGTGGAAGTGCCAGAGCCAGAGGGCGGAAACGGTGGAGCTATTTTCCAGGTCGATCTGGACCCACTGGGTGCCGTCGAGCAACTCGACGAAGTAGCCTTCACCGGCTTCCTTGTCGCCGTCGGTGACGAGGGTGAGGTCGCCGATGATCGGATTGTCGTCGCTGCTAGTGACTTTTTTGCCCTTGGAGAGGAGGACGGTGCCCTCGGGAACGCGGAACTCGGGGGCCTTGCTGGGAGCCTGGGTGAGGTTGGGGACGTTCATCGGCTTGGGCGTGCCTTCGATGAGCTCGGGTGGCAGCGCGGTTTCCAACAGGACGCCACCGGCGGTCCCGCCGGATGCGGCAGGTGCCGCGGCAGCCGCGGGCGCGGCCGCATCAGAAGCCGCGGCGGTGGTTTCTTCTTTTTTGCCGCAGGAGGCGAGGACGAGGGCGGAGATGGTGCAGAGGCTTGGCAGGATCAGTTTTGATTTCATACGGAGAGGTGTTCGGAGGTGAATTGGATCGGTTGGTGACTGAGGGCGGAGGGATTCACCCAATAGATGGGAGCTTCGCTTTCGAAGGCGTGGCGGGCATCGCAGTTGAGCTTCGCCTTGCCGCGGACGGCATTGAAGAAGTTTTCCAAATGCGGCTGGTGGGCCGGCTTGCCAAAGCCGCCGGGCAGCTCGAAAATCTCGGGCGCGGCGGACTCGTAGGAGGCGACCACGTCCGCGGATGGCGCGGGCTTGGGCGGCGCGGCCGACCGTTTGAGGATGCCACGGTCCACAAGACCGTCCCATGTCGGGGCGCTGGCTTCGCGATAGATCGCGGAGCTGGAGGCGATTTCGGAAATCTTGATGGTCCCTTCGGTGCCCATGAAGCTCTCCCAGAATCCACCGCCGGAGCTGGTGGTGGTGAGGACTTGGTAG
>JBIHZT010000440.1:0-3959 GCA_044240265.1 Luteolibacter sp.
GTTCATTTCCACGACCTGCTGGCGGCCGGCGGCGGTTTCGATCCAATACTGGATGCGCTGGCCGAGGTAACTGCGCTCGACGATGTGCCCGGAGACGGTGTTGTCGCCATCGGCTTTCAGGAGTCGCCACGCTTCCGGGCGAATCGAGAGCCGCAGCTCATCGCCCGCCACCGGATGCCAGTCCGGGTTGGTGACACGCCCGACGACCGGCCCGGCAGCGGTGTTCGCCAGTGTGAATCCCTCGCGCGTCTCGATGGCGGTGCCGGCGATGAGATTCGTCTCGCCGATGAAATTCGCGACATAGGCGCTGCGAGGATCGCGGTAAATTTGCTCGGGCGTGCCGATTTGACCGATATTTCCACGGGTCAGCACCGCCATCCGGTCGGCCATGGCAAGCGCCTCCTCCTGGTCATGGGTGACGTAGATTCCGGTCAGTCCGTTGTCCTTCACGATGCGGCGGATTTCCCGGCGCATTTCCACGCGGAGCTGGGCGTCGAGGTTTGAAAGCGGTTCGTCAAGGAGCAGGCACTTCGGCTTCACGACCAGCGCTCGTGCAAGGGAAACCCTCTGCTGCTGGCCGCCGGACATCTGGTCGATCGAGCGCTCGCCATATCCCGGAAGCTGGACCATTTCCAAGGCCTCCTCCACGCGACGCTTGATCTCCGGACGCGGAACTTTCCGCTCTTCCAGGCCGAACGCGATGTTCTGCCCGACGGTGAGGTGCGGCCACAGCGCGTAACTTTGGAAAACCATGGCCGCCTCGCGTTTATGGGGCGGCATGTTCGTCACGTCGCGGTCGCCGAAGAAAATCGCACCGTGGGTCGGGGACTCCAGCCCGGCGATACAGCGGAGCAAAGTGGTCTTGCCGCAGCCTGAGGCTCCAAGCAGGAAAAACAATTCCCCTGGCTCCACGCACAAGCTGATGCCGTCCAGGGCGCGGGTCTTTCCGAAGGTTTTGACGACTGACTCGGCACGTATGGATTCCATGGCAATTGAAGCCCCATGCTTCCGCTTGCGGGGCGGGTGGCAAGCTCTAAGCAGTTTCAGTGCATGACGATAAATTTTCGCAAAGATTCTCTTGCTAAGCCCGGATCGGGATCGTAACAAGTGCGCCCACCCAACCGGATGCTCGGATGGCGGAATTGGTAGACGCGCTAGACTAAGGATCTAGTAGGGAAACCTGTGGAGGTTCGAGTCCTCTTTCGAGCACTTTCCGTTGATGGTCAAAGACTCCCGATGCTGAAAGGCCTCGGGATTTTTTGTTAGGGGATTTTCATTGGTCCCAACTTGGTCCCAATCCCGCGAAGCCGAGGGAGATCAAGGCCCAATGAGGACGAGATTCACGCAGGCCGAAATGTTGTGAAACAGGTGTTTCTGGCGATCGTCAGATTGGAATGTAGGAGACGTTGCCCCCAATGATCCCTTGTTGGTTCTAAGCGCTGGCTGAGCCCCCCCCAGCCGCCGCGAATCCATCGGTAGATCGCAGGCATTCACTTGTTGATCGCAGGTCCGCCTCGTTGGACCGCTCTCAATTTTGCAAAGTTTGCAAATTCAGAAGCGGCTCGATCGATCGGTTCCTACGAGACTCCGGAAATTTCGAGGGTGGGCGTGTCTCGGCGGAAAAGGCTTATCAACTCTTGCTAAATCTCCGTCCATGACTGCTGGTGGTCGATGGTGGAGACCCGGATGCTGTGCTGGCTGTGTAAAGCAGCATGACCGGAACGAAGAAGCTGTGGCCGGCGCGGTAGCCTCTTCCCAAGTTGTCAGAGGCGAACAGCTCCCGCCGGTTCCCCAAGTCGCAACGCAATTAGGGATTTTGATGTTCACGGGCAACTAAAACGGAACGGAACGTGGCCCCATCGTCCACGGAGACCACAAGCCTGTAGTCGTCCTGATCCACCCATCCATTGGAGCGGAGTTCCGGGAGCAGTTCCCTGAAAAGCCGGACACCCCAAACCGGGACCAGCTCCTGATCGGCAAGCGCATGGAAGAATTTGGAGCGTTCAATCTGCAGATGCTTATTGGACTTGCTCCCGTCGTCGGGAAAATTCACCCGTTGGTAATACGCTACCTCTGCGCGATCCCTGCCGACGAACTGCAGAGCGCTGTCGGTTCCACAGGAATCAATGATTCCTCCAGCGCCGCGAAGCAATTTAGATGGCGATAGAGCCGATGTTTCGCTCTCCGTACCTTCGCAATGTGTGTGATTGCGGCCGGGGCCACAGGCAACGTCAGGGCGGCAATGACTGATTTGGAGATGTGGTTGGGGTCATTGGCTTGCCCTGCTGGATCAACCGGCGGCCTTCTCCATCAAGCTCAGCATTCTCTCCGCACGCTTGGTGACGATCTCACGGACCGTCGCGTCGCTTAATTCCGGCAGAACTTGCGGTTCGCCGGTCGCTTCCAGAATCTGCCGGCATACGGTCTTGATTCGTTCGCGAGCCATTGGCCATCCGAGTTTTGCGATGCCGCAAAGTTGCTTGAAGTGCTCCGGGGAAACCTCCGCCAGTGTCGCGGCACTGCCGATTTTCATCGACAGCGTGGTCGAGAGTTCCGGCCAGACCAGTGTGCAGACCTGATCGTAGAGCGGTGCCATTCTGCGGGTGTCTTGTGCGTAGAGAAACGAGTGGTTCTTTCCATGGGCATCGGCATTGCCCGTCACCGCCGCGAAGATCAACGCATCCAGCATGTGCCTGATGTCCAGCACCGGTGTGGTGGACCAATCACGGATCATCTGAAAGCACTCGCGCAGCGACGGCCCGCCTTCCTGCTGGTATTTACGTGATGATGGATAACCAAGGGCTTGGCAGAAATCCTCCTGATGAAGACGCCGGACGATCTCGCCGGAAGCCCCTTGCATCCGGTCGTATCGTTTGCTGATCAGACACGGCACGTTGCCAATTCGTTCTGCCCAAGCTTCGGCGGCGTCCAATCCAATGCGGCGGGCGAGCGCCATGCACCATGCCTCGTTTTCGGCGAGACCGGGAAAACGCAGTGGCTCGGGTTTGATGATGTGGGTGCTCGGGGTGTCTCCCAGCGGCAATGCCAAGCGCGTTACAGCGCCGGACGTGGAGTCGATCACCACCGGTAATTTGATCTGTGCTCCGGCGAGCGAAAGTCGCAGGCCCTGTTCCCCGGCGAGCAACGGTTGATGGGGGAGTCGATCCATGATTTCGATGACCTCGCCCTCGCTGAGCCAACGCACTCCGCTATCGGCCGGTGCCCGCCCTTGCATTTCCTCGGGCACAAGCGCGATCGCCCCGGCGCATTCACCGCCGATCCTCTCCAGCATCGCAAAATCGTTGTTCGCGCTGATGCCTAACTTTCTGGCGACCTGATCCCGCGAGTCGGCTTCCGGAAGCAAACCGCCAAAGAAGACATTCACTCGCTGACCTTCAAAAGGCTCCGCTTGCAGCGGCAACTGGCGAGACAACGGCAACGCGCCCACATCCGCCAACCAGGCTTCGTCATACCGGAAGACCAGTCGTTGGCCGTCATCGTCGAGCACACCGACCAGCTTCCCATGCAAGTGGACGATCAATGGATTCATGGCTCGCAAATTTCCAGTTTCAAACCCAGTGCACTGACAATCTCCAGGGCTTTGCCCAGTTGGCAGGTCGGCTTGCCCTTTTCCAAATCGATGATGAACCGCAACCCGGTTCCCGAGGTCATGGCCAAATCTCTCTGAGTCACCTTCAATCGGCGTCTCTGCTGGCGAATCGCCTGGCCAAGGCTTTGTGCATCCTGAATCTTCATTGTTCCTGATCGGGAACATCCTTATTTGTTGAGCGCCAATCAAGAAAAAAGTTACCGATCAGTAATTATTTAAGCTTTTAGAAGGTGCTGCGTAAGAAAATGCCCGAACGGTAATTTTTTCGAACAAGGAAATCCATTTACGAGGATGGCAAAGCCTTTGGGGAAATCGGGCCACACTTTCTGCGGCACCACGAACCTCAACC
>JBIHZT010000011.1:0-17144 GCA_044240265.1 Luteolibacter sp.
CGCAATTTGAAACACTTGTCGCGGGGTGCGCGAAACGCTAGCACCTTGGGCCAGTGAACATCGTTGATCAAATCGCCCTGCGGGCCTCGGCGGAGCGTCCCGCACTGGTTGCCGACGGCACGAACGTCACCTTCGGCGAGTTGCTGGAGCGGGTTACGGCGGCGGCGGCTTGGCTGAGCCGCTGCCCGGGATTCCGAAAAAGCGGGGTCCCGCGTGTGGGTCTTGCTTGCGGCAACGGCGTGGACTACGTCGTGCTGGCGCTGGCGATCCTCAAGGCCGGGGGGTGTCTGGTCCCCCTGGCGGAAGAACTAACCGACCCGGAGCGTGGGGAAATCATCTCAAGGACCGGCTTGTGCGGGATGATTCTCGGCCACGCCGGAGCTGCGAATGGCGAGATATCCACCGGTGCCGCATGGGTGGAACTGGAAACCCGGGAACTTGAAAACGAGGCGGATTTTTCCGCGTTGGATCCTGCGTTCATCCGGTTCAGCTCGGGCACGACCGGCAGGAGCAAGGGCGTGGTGCTAAGCCACGCGAAGCTCCGGGAGCGGATCGTGGCGGCCAATGCGGCGCTGGAAATCGGCCCCGGCGACCGGGTTCTGTGGATGTTGCCGATGGCGCATCACTTCGCTGTTTCCATCATGCTTTATCTCTATCAGGGAGCCTGCACCGTGATCGGGAACTCCCCCTTGGCGGAAAACATCCTGCACCGCGCCAGGGCCACCGGGGCGACGGTGATTTACGGGGCACCCTTTCACTTCGCCCAACTGGCGGCGGATCGTGGCGACTTCACCTGGCCGGAATTGCGACTGGCGGTGAGCACCGCGGCTCCCTTGCCCGCCGATGTCGCGCGGGATTTTTACTCCCGCTTTGGGAAATCCTTGGTCCAGGGTCTCGGAATCATCGAGATCGGCCTGCCTTTGCTTAATACCGGCGGCGCGCGTGACACGCCCACCGCGGTCGGCAGGCCGCTGCCCGCCTTCGATGTGGAACTGCGCGATGAGGAAGGGCGACCGATGGCCGCCGGAGCGGTGGGCGAGCTGTGGATCAAGGGACCCGGCATGTTCGACGCCTACCTCTCGCCGTGGCAACCCGCGGAGGAAATTTGCGCGGACGGCTGGTTCGCCACTGGCGATCTGGCGGAAACCGAC
The DNA here is from genome assembly GCA_044240265.1 of Luteolibacter sp. GTDB lineage: Bacteria > Verrucomicrobiota > Verrucomicrobiia > Verrucomicrobiales > Akkermansiaceae > Luteolibacter. The sequence continues at coordinate 1,152 of JBIHZT010000011.1, forward strand.
GCCGCCGGCAGATTCTACCTGCGAGGGCGCAAAAAAAGCGTGATGAACATCAACGGGATGAAAGTCTTCCCGGAGGAGGTGGAGACGGTGATCGAGTGCCTTCCCGCCGTGCGGCGCTGCCGGGTGGCGGGATTCCCCCATTCGACCCTGGGCACCATCCCGGTCGCAGAAGTTATTCTGCATCAAGGAGAAGCACTGACCCAGCGCGAACTGGTCCGGTGGTGCCGGAAATCACTCTCCGCCTATAAAATTCCGGTCAGGGTGAATTTCGTAAACGAAATCCCGCTCACGGAAAACGGCAAGGTCCGGCGGACTTGAAGCGGGTTCCCGGACGCATCGAGTTCTTGGCGAAATCGGTTGAATATTCCCGCTTTAGAAACGTCATTTCCGTCGTGAAAAACAAATTTCCTCTCCTCCGTTTTTCGGCGTTGTTCCTGGTGGGCGCCTGCATCGCTTCCAGCGTGAGCTGCATGACCACTTACGACACCTACGGTCGCCCGGTGCAATCCGTGGATCCCGCCCTGGCCGTGGCCGGTGTCGCCGCTGCCGGGCTTCTCGGGTACGCGGTCGCGAACAACCATTCCAACCATTATCACGGAGGTGGCGGCTACTATTATGGCGGCGGCTACTACCGCGGCTATGGTCCTTGTGATTGAGGACGGCCGGGATAAGTCAAAATGTAGGTTGCTTAACGATCAAAACCGGACGTTCGTTACCAACCATGAAAACGAAAATCTTCTTATTGCGTCTTCTTTGTGTGATCGCGGTGACCGCCCTGGCCGGTTTCGGCACGAGCTGCATGACCACTTATGACGCCTATGGACGTCCGGTACAGTCGGTGGATCCAGCCGCCGCGGTCGCGGGTGCCGCCGCCGCGGGCATCCTCGGATATGCCATCGCGAATAACAACGACGACCACCACCATCACGGCTATTATCACCACGGCTACTACCGTGGCGGAGGTGGCTACTATCGCCGCGGCTACCGTTGACCGTCGCCTGGCGCGTGGGGATGGACATTTAGGGAGCGGCCGGACAACCTGTCGGCCAACTTCCCGAGTCAACCATGCCAGCCACTGCGAGCCGCCTCTCCGTTTTCACCGAATCCGTCATCCGGGGCACCACCCGGCTCGCCAACCAACACGGCGCGATCAACCTTGCGCAGGGGTTCCCGGATTTCGACCCGCCGGAGGAGCTGTTAGTCGCGCTGGAGCGGGCCACCCGTGGACCACATCACCAATACGCGGTGACATGGGGCGCACCCCGGTTCCGCGAAGCACTGGCGCGGAAGATCCAGCGCTTCACCGGACTGCCGATTGATCCGGATCAAAATCTTGTCGTCACTTGTGGCAGCACAGAGGCGATGATGGTCGCCATGATGACCGCCTGCAATCCGGGCGACAAGGTGATCATCTTTTCGCCGTTCTACGAAAACTATGCGGCGGACGCGATCCTCTCAGGTGCCGAGCCGATCTATGTGCCGCTGAGGCCGCCCGGCTTCGGATTTGACTCCGAGGAACTCGCGCGTGCCTTCGCCCAAAAGCCGAAAGCCATCGTCGTGTGCAATCCTTCGAACCCGACCGGTAAGGTTTTCACCCGCGACGAGCTGATGGAAATCCTGCGGCTGGCCGAGGAGCACGATGCCTTCGTCATCACCGACGAGCCTTACGAGCACATCGTTTTCGCACCGCACGAGCACGTGTATTTCGCGGCGCTGCCAGGCGCCTTCGAGCGCACGATCACCTGCAATTCCCTATCAAAAACCTACTCGATCACCGGCTGGCGCCTCGGCTACGTGCAAGCGGCCCCCGCGGTCATCGCGCAGGCGCGGAAGGTTCACGACTTTCTAACCGTCGGCGCGGCGGCACCCTTGCAGGAAGCGGCGATCGCCGGGCTGGAACTGCCGGATAGTTATTACGCCGGCCTGCGCGATCTCTACACGGAGAAGCGCGATTTATTCCTCGGGCTGCTGCGTCAGACCGGCCTGCCCTTCACCGAGCCGCAGGGCGCTTACTACGTGATGTTGGATATTTCCTCGCTCGGCTTTGCGACGGATACCGAGGCGTCCGAATGGTTGATCCGCGACATCGGCGTGGCGGGAGTGGCGGGTTCGAGCTTTTTCCGGGAGCCGGTGAACCATCTCATCCGTTTCCACTTCGCAAAAAACGCCGCCACGCTGGAAGCGGCGGGCGAGCGACTGTCGAAAATTCACTAACAACAAGTGGTTTCATGACATCGGAAAGATGTGGGTCGCTATTCGCAAAAACTCGACGAACGTTTCACTGGAATCCGGTTTTCACGTCCGGCGTTCCCAACAACCAACTGAAATATGAAACTATCATTGCTGATGCCATTGTGCCTGATCTCGTTCGCCGCCCTCACCGTTTCCTGCAAGGAGAAGGGCCCGGCTGAAAAACTCGGCGAGAGCCTGGACAACGCGACCGAGAGTGTGAAGGACGCCGTCGATCCCAAGGGCCCCGTCGAAAAAGCGGGTGAAAAAGTGGACAAGGTGTTGGGCAAGTAACCCTCCGGGCCTGCCGGAAAAAAACACCCCCGGCAGGTCGTTTCCTACTTCAAGCGCATCACCCGGATTTCGCGGAACTCGATCTTCATCGGTGGTCCCACGTGGACCTGCACGCCTAGCAGACCGCTCGTCCGGCGCTTTTCCGGATCGTCATCACGCACTTCCGCCATCAGCACGCCGTTGATGAAATGCTGCAACAGATTTCCACGGGCGATGATGTGAACTTGGTTCCAGTCGTTTTTGAGGACCTTCCGCTGCAGCTCCGCGCGGTCTCCCAGCTCCTTGGTGATTTCAGGAGGCTTGCCGGGCGCGAGAAGGACGCTTTGCCCGCGATAGGCGAGAAACTTGCGTCCGCGCTCCTCATAATTCTGACCGCTCCACTGGTCCTGGCCGTCGATGTCCGCCTGATAGCCCTGCATCGCCCATTTCTCCCCCGGCACTTCGACGCTGCGGTAGTTGATGCCGCTGTTGCCCTCGGCGGAAACCCGGTATTCCAGTTTCAGCTCGAAGTCCTCCAACTCGCCGCCGCGCCAGATGATGAAGGAATTCTGCTTCAACAATGTATCAGGCCGCACCTCGCCGATCAGGGCGCCGTTCTCAGCTTTCCAGTAAACCGGGTCGCCATCCCAGCCCTTGAGCGTGCCGTCGAAGATCGATTCGAAACCAGCCGCCTCGGTGGCGGAAAGTGGATTATTTTGGAACAGCAGCAGGCCAAACAGGGCGATTTTCATGTTCATGAAGCGACGCTAGGCGACTGCCAGCGCGCGGCGAGTTCGTTTTTCGGCAGCATGAATGCAAATCGTCGAGATTCCGGCTTTTCCAAGGGGAGCCTTTGCGCAAGCCTCCCCGCGACATGCCAGCTCTCGAAAACACTTACGCTTTGATTCTCGCCGGCGGCTCCGGCACCCGCTTCTGGCCGCTCAGCCGCAACGACAAACCCAAGCAGTTGCTCGATCTTTTCGGAAACGGAACACTCCTGGAACAAACCATCCGTCGCCTGGATGGTCTCGTTCCCTTCGAAAACATTCTGATTCTCACCAATTCCCTGCAAGTGGACGCCGTCCGGGCGCTCGCCACCATGCTGCCGCCGGAAAACATCTTCGCCGAGCCCGCCAAGCGCGACACCGCGCCCGCCGTCGCCCTCGGCATCGGCCTGATTGCCGCCCGCAACCCGGATGCGGTCATGATGGTCCTCCCATCCGACCAGCTCATCCAGGACACCACCGCCTACCAGGCAGTCATGAGCGACGCCCTCGCCACCGCGGAAAAGTCCAACGGACTCGTCACCATCGGTATCAAGCCGACCTGGGCCTGTCCGTCCTATGGCTACATCGAGCGCGGTGATCGTGCGACCATCAACGGCCTCACTTGCGCCAATCCACCGGTCAAAGTGAAGCGATTCCGCGAAAAGCCCAATGCCGAGCTCGCGGCGCAATTCCTCGCCCAAGGCAATTTCACCTGGAACGCCGGCATGTTCGTCTGGTCGCTGCCCACCGTGATCCAGCAGCTCACGAGCCATGCTCCGGAGCTCGCCGGATTCATTTCCGAGCTGCGTCACTCCAAAGACATCCCGGCCACCGTCGCCGCGCAATTCCCCTCGCTCACCCCGACCTCCATCGACTACGCGCTCATGGAAAACGCCGACCGCGTCCTCAACATCGAGGCCACCTTCGACTGGGACGACATCGGATCCTGGATTTCCATCGCCAAGTATCTCGAAAAATACGGCCGTCAGAATCGCGCCAATGAAGCGATCAGCGAGATCGATTCGGAAAACAACATCGTCTTCAACGCCCGCCCCGGCACCCGCATCGCCCTGCTCGGCGTGGACGACCTGATCATCGTGCAAACCCCGGACGCCCTGCTCGTGGCCAACCGCCACCAGGCGGACTCCATCAAAAAACTCTCCGACATCCTCCCCGTCGAGCTGCTCTAAAAACGGACCGCTGGATTCATTCCGGCTTTCATTCATTCATTTCCAACCATCGACTCCCAACTCGTCAACTCTCCCCACCCCGCGCTCGGCATCGATCACGGCGACGCCCGCATCGGCATTGCCGCCACCGATGACTTCGGCATCCTTGCGCACCCGGTGGAAACCATCGATCAAAGCAAGGGCGATGCCATCGAGCGCATCGCCCGCCTCGCGGAAATCCGCCGGATCCACACGCTGGTAGTCGGCCTGCCGATTCGCATGGATGGCAGCGAAGGAAGCTCCGCCACGAAGGTCCGCGCCTTCGCCGGCCAGCTCCGCGAACGCCTTCCCACCATCCCGCTCGTATTTGTCGATGAAACCCTAACCACCTCTACCGCCGCCGCGAAGCTCCGTGAAGCCGGACGTAATGCCCGCCAACAGAAAGCCGTCATCGACCAAGCCGCCGCCGTGGAAATCCTCAACCTCTGGATGGGAGAAATCGGATAGATGCGACTCAAGCTCACCATCGCCTACGACGGCCGGCCTTATAACGGCTGGCAATCCCAGGTCTGCGGAAACACCGTGCAGGACATCGTCCAGACCGCCATGGCGGAAGTCGCGAAACAACCGGTGCGCCTCCACGGCTCCGGCCGGACCGACACCGGTGTGCATGCGCTGGCGCAGATCGCCCACTTCGACGCGCCGCCGGAAATTTCCATGAACCCATTCAATTGGGTGCCCGCGCTCAACTGCAAGCTGCCCGCCACCATCCGCATTATGGCCTGCGAGGAAGTCGCGCCGGATTTCCACAGCCGCTTCTCCGCCATCGGCAAGGTCTATCATTTCGACCTCTGCACCGATCCCATCCTGCCGCCGCTCAAAGCCGGACTCGCCTGGCACATCCCGCGCCAGCTCGATGCCGACGTCCTGTGGGACGCGCTCGCGCTCTACATCGGCCGCCACGATTTCCACGCCTTCGCCGCCTACCGCGGAAACGAGACGCCCGATATCGACTGGTGCCGGACCATCGAATCCGTCGAGCTCACCACTCTCCAGGACGGCTATCAGATTGCCTACAAGGGCGATGGATTTCTTTACAAAATGGTCCGCCTCCTCACCGGCGGCGCCGTCCACGCGGCGCAAGGCCGGATCCGCATCGACGACCTCGCCGCACTGCTCGACCAGCCGCCCGGCCTGCCACTCGGCAAGTCACCGCTTTGCGCCCCGGCCGACGGATTGTTCCTGCAACAGGTCCTCTATCCGTAGCCGCCTTTCCCGGCACTTCCATTGGAACCCTGTCGCCTAAAGCCTCAAAGACGGACGACAGCAATATCGTGACTCCTTACCTCCGCTTCCGGCGTTTCGGCTTTTCCTTGGCGCCTTTGCCGAAGGCGGCGCGTTTCGGCGGCGGGCCGACTTTGGCGGCGGGTTTGCTGTGAGGTTTGCCGTGTTTCTTGGCGGGGAGCGGTGCTTTCCCGGAAACGTGCGTGCCCTCGCTGGTGGGGCGGCCGGCGACGGAGAAGTCCACGAAGCGCTTGTCGAAGTCGATGTTGATGACGCGCAGCGGCAGCCGCATGCCGAGCTGGATGACTTTTCCATCCATGGACACCCAGGCCATGCGGTGCGCTTCGAAACGCCAGCGGCCGTCCGGCAGATCTTCGCGTTTGACCACGCCTCGCACACCCATGTTCGGGATTTCCACCATCAGGCCCATCGGGCGGACGTCGGTGATGAGGCCGTCGAAAACCGGCGGTTCGTCGGAGCTGGCGACGCGGTCGAGGTATTCCAACAGCTTGATCTGTTTCGTCTCGCTCTCGGCATCGGACGAGGTGCGCTCGGTGTCGGAAATGTGGCGGGAAATCTCGCGCAGGTCCGCTTGCGACGGCGTGCGGTCGTGCGGCTTCGGCGGGTTTTCCAGCAGCGGCTGCAAAGCGCGGTGCACGATGAGATCCGCGTAACGGCGGATGGGGCTGGTGAAGTGACAGTAGTCGCCCTTCGCCAAGCCGTAGTGGCCGATGGGCTCGGCGGAATAGACGGCGCGCTTGAGGCTTTTCAACAGGCCGAGCTTGATGACGTGCTCTTCCGGAGTGCCCTTCGACTCGTCTAGCAATTTCTGGATGTGCGCGCGGTTCGTCAGGTCGCCGGGACGGTAGCCATGGGCCTTCGCGGTCTCGGTGTAGTCGAGCAGGCGCGATGGATCCGGATCTTCGTGAATTCGATAGACGGCGGGCTTCATGCGCTCGCGGAGGATTTTCGCGACCGCTTCATTCGCCGCTAACATGCATTCCTCGACGAGCTGGTGGCTCTCGGTGTGGATCACGGGCTCGGCGACTTCGGCGCGGCCCTTGTCGTCGAGGCGGATTTTAATTTCCGGCATCTCCAAATCGAGCGCGCCTTGTTCGAAGCGGCGGGTGCGCATGGCGGAGGCGAGTTTCCAACCTTCCTTGACCATGCCGACGAGCAGGGGATCGGAGCCTTCCGGCGCGGGCTTGCCGTCGAGAATCGCCTGCGCCTGCTCGTAGGAAAGCTTGGCGCGGCTGTGGATGACGGCGTCGATGAATTTCGCTTTGCGGATCTCGCCGTAGCTGTCGATTTCCAACAGCGCGCACTTCGTCAGGCGGTCGCAATTCGGCTTGAGCGAGCAGATGCCGTTGCTCAGCTCGGTGGGCAGCATCGGGAGGACGCGGTCCACGAGGTAGGTGGAATTTCCGCGGTCGATGGCTTCCACGTCCATCGGGCTGCCGGGCTTGATGTAGTGGGAAACGTCGGCGATATGCACGGCGAGCGTCCAGCCACGGTCGGTTTTTTCCACCCAGATCGCGTCGTCGTGGTCCTTCGCATCGGCGGGGTCGATGGTGATGACCAGCTTGTCGCGCCAATCCTTGCGGCGGGCGATTTCCAACGGCTCCGGCTCCTCCGGCACAGCACGGGCCTCGGCGAGCACCGCATCCGGGAACGACGTGCGCAGGCCGTAGCGGTGGATCACGGAAATCATGTCCACGCCCGGATCGCCCGGCCATCCGAGCACTTCGATGACCCGGCCACGCGGCGTGACGTTGCGGTCGAGCCATTCTTCCAAATCCACGACGACAAGCTGCCCCGGCATGGCGGTGGTGTCGCCGACCACATCGATTTTTCCTTCGATGGCTTTGTCGTCGCAATCGACCCAGCCGAAATTGCCCTTTTTCTGGTAGATCCCGACCAGCCTGCCGGAGCGGCGGACGAGGACTTTTTCCACGCGGCCTTTGATTTCCTCGGTCGGTTCCGGGGTGAATTCGCTGCGCGTGCGGAACGGCCGCGGCGTTGGCTTGACGATGGAGATGAGCACCTTGTCGCCGTCCAGCGAGGCGCCGACATTCCGACGGTCGACGAGGATGCGGGAGTTGAGGGTGAAATCGATGCCGGTGGCGATGTTGTGCTCGTCGGTGATTTCCGGGAAAAAGAACGCGTGGCCCTTGGGGTGGAACTTGAGCACGCCGGTGAGTTGGTTCTTCGGTCGGCCGACGTCGGCGATCTGGTAGCAGGCTTTTTTACCTTCGGTGATGACGCCCTCCTTCACGAGAGCATCAAGCGTCTTGCGCAGTTCCGTGACGCGGGTGCCGGGAAGTTTGAGGCCGCGGCAAAGCTGGGACTTGGAAAGCGGGTTGCCTTTGGCGGAGCGAAGGGCTTCGAGAATGGAATCTCGCAGATTTTTGCCGGACATGCCGGGAGTTTGCTGTGTGAAGTCGTTCCCCGCAACGGCAAAGGCGGAGCGGGAGGGTGGAATTGGAAATTATCCGTTTTTGAGCCGTAACTTCCATTAATCCGGACGACGGCTCGTGTGCATGATGGAGGCAATGCTTACATTCGCCATTGCCTTGTCGTGGGGAACCATGATGGCAGTGTCGTCTTTCAGATAACGACGGTCAAAAGGCGCAAGAAAAAGGATTGCGAGGGGGGAAATGCGGGATAGGGTATTGACCATGTGATTGCGGGGGTGATTGAGGCATTGTCAGCCTCCAAAATCTCGTATTTGCTCCACGCCTGTGAAATTCCATTCCCAATCCGTCATGAAAACCCACTCCATCCGCCGCCAGAACGGCTTCACCCTGGTCGAGCTTCTCGTCGTCATCGCGATCATCGCCGTGCTGGCCGGAGCCGGATTCGCCGCCGGAAACGCCGCGATCCAAAAGGCGAAAAAGACCACCGCGATGGCCACCTGCGTTGCGCTGGAATCGGCTGTGAACAATTTCTACACGGAGTACGGTGCCATGCCGACGGACAAGACCGCAGACGCTCCGGCCATCAAAACCGACAATGACACGCTCCTCAAAGTCCTCCTCGGACTCGAAGGAACCACTCCTACTTTCAATACGAGATCGATCAAGTTTCTCTCTGTGAAAGAGGGCAAATCAAAGAAAAACGGCCTGATCTACAACAGCGCAGGCACTACGGTCGCCGGTCTGTTCGACCCATGGGGCGGCCCTTATTTCGTGATGCTTGATGCTGACTATGACGAAAAAGTCACGCCAACCCCTTCGGCAGGCGGGACAGCGGTCATCTTGAACGGACGCAGGGCAGCTGCCTGGTCCAATGGTGCGGACGCCGCTCCCACCGGAACAGGCGGCAAAGCAAACGACGACGTGAAGACCTGGTAAACCAACTTCCCGTTTCAATCTCCAAACCCAGGGAAACCCCGTCCAGCTCCGGCTGCGGCGGGGTTTCTTGTGAAGAGGAGGTTCAAGCCGCATCCTCAGCCGGTGGGGCCACTTTCAATCACCAGCGCCTCGTCGAGGGCTCTGTCAGCGGCATTTTGGTGGAGCTCCGCCTCTTCAGGGAGGTCGGCGGCGATGAGGAGCCGGGCGACCTTCTGTTTCTTGGCGGCGAGGGCGCGCAGGTCGGTGATGCGCTGGAGTTGTTCCGCAGTGAGCGCGGGTTTTTGGGGCGGCGGAGTCCCGCCGCTGAGGTGGCGGGTGGCGCGGGTATTGAAGGTAATGAGGCCGCTGGCGGAGAGTTGTTGCAGGGCGGCCCAGGTGGACTGGTCGAGCACGTGGAGACTGGGTGCACCGCCGCGCCAGTCGGTGTCCTGATAGAGCGCGGCCACGGCGGCGGCGCGGGTGGGGTCCTGGAGCACGGTGATGAGCACCGGCGTATCCTGACCGGGGAGCATGGCCTCCTGGCAATGAACGAGTGCCGCCCCAAGAGTGGCCGCGGCGCGCCCGGCGAACGCCGCGACGGGGTCGGCGGGTGGGGATTCCGGGCCGGGCTGGCCTTCGGGCGCGATGCTGAGAATCTGCTGGAGGCGAGCGATGTTGGCGTCGCGGCCGCGCTTGAGTTTTGCCTCACTGAGGGATTTTTCGGTGCCGTCGAGCACGCCCTCGGCGAGTGTCATCTTATTGGCCAGGGTTTCCAACATCGCGTGTTCGAGGGTGTTCTCGGCGATGAGGTTGACGACGGTGACGGGGCGCTTCTGGTGCTTCCGCCAGGCGCGGGCGATGCGTTGTTCGAGGCGGGCGGGATTCCACGGGAGGTCGCAGTTGATGACGACGCTGGCGTGCTGGAGGTTGAGGCCGACGCCGCCGGAATCGGTGCTGAGGAAGAGGCGGCAGTCCGGATCATTCCGGAAGGCGAGGATCTCGCCGCGGCGTTTCTGTTGGGGGACGCTGCCGGTGTGCCAGGCGTGGCCGATGCCGTTGGTGTTCGCCCACTCGCGGACTTTTTTCAGCATGCCCTCCCACTCGGAGAAGACGATGATCTTCACGTCGGGATCGGAGAGCGCCTCGTCGAGCACGCGGGCGAGTTCGTCGAGTTTGGGGCAGTCCTGGCAATCGTGGTTTTTGATGATGGAGGGCGAGTCGCAGATCATCCGCATGATACCTAGCAGGATCATCATGAGGTCGGATTCCTTCTTGGTCAGCGGGCGCTTGAGGGAGCGCTGGACGAGCCGGGAAACCTGTTGTTTGTAGTCCTCATACTCGGCGCGCATTTCCGGGGTGAGCTGGACGAAGTGGTTGCGGTCGGTGCGCTCGGGCAGCTCGGTCTCGACGTGGTGCTTGCGCCGGCGGAGCAGCACCGGGCGGATGCGCTCGCGGAGGGCGGCGAGGTTCTGATAGTCGGACGGGCGGCCCTTTTCGTCGAATTGATAGAACTCGCGGTTGAAGCGGAACAACGGCCCCAGCAATCCGGGATCGAGGAAATCGACGATGGAGTAGAGTTCGTCGATACGGTTCTCGATGGGCGTGCCGGTGAGCACGAAGGCGTAACGGGACTGGAGGCGCTTGACGGCTTGCGCGGTCTTGGTGGCTCAGTTTTTGATGCGCTGCGCTTCGTCGAGCACGACGATGTCGGGCCGGAGGCGGGCGTTGATGTCGAGGCTGTCGCTGACGACCTGCTCGTAGTTGACGATGGTGAAGAACGGTGGATTTTCGTCGGCGTAGTATTTCGCTCGCAGGGATCGCGGGCCGAAGATGATGCGCTGGGTGAGCGTGGTGAACTTGCGGATTTGCTCCTCCCACTCGGCCTTGAGCGAGGCGGGAGTGACGATGAGGACGCGGCGCGCTTTTCCCAGATGGTGGAGCAGGGCGCAGGCGGCGATGGCCTGGATGGTCTTGCCGAGGCCCATTTCATCGGCGAGCAGCGCGCGCTCTGCGAAGGCTAGATGGAGCATGCCCTCGCGCTGATAGGGATAGAGCGGGCAGAGTGTGACGTGTTCGGGGTGGCGGCCCGCGACGACGCCGGTCTCATAGTCACGGCGGAGGGTGACACGCTCTTCGAAGCGACGGCGGGATTCCAGGAATGTTTCGACGTCCTGCGAGACGCGGACTTTCGGACTGCGGCCGAGTTTGGCGAGAGCTTCGGCGGGATCGGCGAGGAGGCGTCCGTCGGCATCGAAGAGCGGGCGGAGCGCCGGCGCCAGTTTGGATAGGTTCCGCTCGATGCGGAGTGTGTCATCGGCGGGAACCAGGTCGATGCGGGTGGAGTCGGAGATTCCCGCGGCGCGGAATTCCCCTTTGTGGCGGCGCTTGAGCCGGATGAGCGTGGCTTCGATGTGCTTGCAGGTGCCGAGGCCGGCGGTGCGGAAGTCGGGGCAGGTGCATGAGAAGACGCGTTCCTTGAGGTCGCGGATCTCCACCTGATAGTTCATGCCGCTCGGCGACTTCACCGAGAAGTTCGAGAAGACGGGATGCTCCGGGTGAAGATTGGCGACGGCGTGCTTCTCGTCGATGGCCCGCTGGACGCGCCGCTGGATTTCATCCTGGTCCGAGGTGCGCCAGTCACTGGCGGGAATCACGGCGACGGCGGGCTTTTTCTTCTTTGCAGGAGATTTTTTTCGCGGGCATGGCGGACGGTGGAAAAGCGCGGAGCCAACGAATCCGACCCGAGGCGGACCCGCGGCATCCATTCAGAGTTCTAAATCCAGTGATTCATCATTCTTCCGATGTTTCATCACCTGGCTCTTCGATGAGCGGCGCGTCCTCGTCGCTGGTAGTGGGCGCGGAATCCGAATCATCACCGTCGGGGATGACGATGGAGATGTCCTGGAGTTTCTCACCGGCCTTGAGAGTGAGGAGTTTGACGCCCTGGGTGACGCGTCCGGTCTCGCGGATGTCGCTCACCCGGATGCGGATGCTTTGGCCGCTGGAGGTCATGAGCATCAGCTCGTCCTCTTCGGTCACGGTCACCGCGCCGATCAGCGGGCCGGATTTCTCGGTGACATTCATGGCTTTGACACCCTTTCCGCCGCGGAAGGTTTTCCGATAGTCTTCGAACGGCGAGCGCTTGCCGATGCCGTTTTCGGACGCGATGAGCAGGGTGGCGCCGGTGGTTGCCACGGCGAGTCCCACCACATAATCGTCCTCTGCGATGCGGATACCGCGCACGCCCATGGACACCCGGCCTTGCGAGCGGGCGTCGTTTTCATCGAAATGCACGCTCATGCCCTTGTGGGTGACGAGCAGGATGTTGTCCGAACCGCAAGTGAGGCGGACCCCGATCAACTCGTTCCCTTCCTCAAGCACGATGGCGTTGAGGCCGGCCTGCCTGTAGTTGCGGAAGTCATTGAGCGGTGTCTTTTTGATCTTGCCGGTGCGGGTGGCGAAGAACACGAAACCGGCATCCTCGCGGAAGGTGATGTCGTTGCCATTCTCGTCCACCTTGCGCTCCAGGCGGAGCAGCGCGGCGACCTTTTCCTCCGGCTGGAGGTTGAGCACATTCTGGATGCTACGGCCTGTCGCGGTGCGCGATCCTTCCGGAAGCTGATAGACCCGCTCGACATACATGCGGCCGGTGTTGGTGAAGAAGAGCAGATAGTCATGCGCCTGAACGCTGAAGAGGTGTTCGATGAAATCGTTAGCCTCATCCTTCTTTGTGGCGCGGGTTTCCATGCCTTTGAGCCCCTTGCCGCCGCGGCCTTGGACCCGGTATTCGCTTGAGGGGGTGCGCTTGATGTAACCGCGGTGGGAGAGGGTGACGATCATCGCGTCGTTGGCGATGAGGTCCTCCATGGCGACCTCGCCGACTTCGGCCACGATGGTGCACTTCCGCGGCGTGGCGAACTTGTCTTTGATCATGCGCAGCTCGTCCTTGATGATGACGAGCACGCGCTCCTCACGGGCGAGAATGTCCAGCAGGTCCTTGATGTCGGCGAGCACGGCGTCGTATTCGCCCTTCACCTTGTCCTGCTCCATGCCGGTGAGTTGATAGAGGCGGAGTTCGAGGATGGCGTTGACCTGGCGCTCGCTGAAAGTGTAGGTGCCGCCTGAGACGGAAGGCTGCGAACGGATCATGATGCCGAGCGACTCGGCGGTGGCGACCGGGAAATTGTAGGCGGCGAGGCGTTCCCGGGCTTCGTCGCGGTTTTTGGAATTCCGGATGATTTTGATGAAATCATCGAGGTGGCCGAGGGCGAGCAGGAAAGCTTCGAGGAGTTCGGCGCGTTCCTCGGCTTTTCCTAGCAGGTAGCGGGTGCGGCGGATGACGACTTCCCGGCGGTGCTCGATGTAGGCGTCGATGGATTCCTTGAGGGAGAGTTGCTTCGGGCGGTTCTTGTGAATCGCCAGCATGTTCACGGAGAACGAGGTCTCCATGGAGGTGAGCTTGAAAAGCTGGGCCATGACCACCTGCGGGCGGGCGTCGCGCTTGAGTTCGATTTCGATGCAGGTGTCCTCGGCGGATAGGTCGCGCATGCCGGAGATGCCGGTGAGGATCTTCTCGTTGACGAGTTCGGCGATGCGTTCCTGGAGCACGGCGCGGTTCACGCCGTATGGGACGCCGCGGATGATGATCATCGAGCGGCCGTTGGCGTTTTCCTCGATCTCCATTTTACCGCGGAGACGCATGGAGCCGCGGCCGGTGCGGAAATATTCCTCGATGCCGCGGATGCCGCGGATTTCGCAGCCGACCGGGAAGTCCGGACCCTTGATGTGCTCCATCAGCTCGGGCAGCGTGATTTCCGGATTGTCGATCTGGGCGCAGATGCCATCGACGACTTCGCCAAGGTTGTGCGAGGCGAGATTGGTGGCCATGCCGACGGCGATGCCGGTGCTGCCGTTGACGAGGAAGTTAGGAAATGCGGACGGCAGGACGGACGGCTCTAACTGCGATCCGTCATAGTTGGGAATCAGATCGACCGTGTCCTTGTCGAGGTCGTCCATCATCGCCATGCCGAGCGCGTGGAGGCGGGCTTCGGTGTAACGCATGGACGCGGCGGAGTCGCCTTCCACGGAACCGAAGTTACCTTGTCCGTCGATCAGCATCTCGCGCATCGACCATGGCTGGCCCATGTTGACGAGCGAGGTGTAGATCGACATGTCGCCGTGCGGGTGGAAGTTACCCATCGTCTCACCGACGATCTTGGCGCACTTGACGTGGGCTTTTCCCGGGCCGACGCCGAGCTGGCGCATGGCATACAAGATGCGGCGTTGGGACGGCTTGAGGCCGTCCCGGACATCGGGCAGGGCGCGGGAAATAATCACCGACATCGAGTATTCCAAGAAGGACTTGGAAAGTTCTTCGGCGACGTTGATGGGCTTGATGTTAGCTTCGGACATGGTGGGGAAATGGGGTCAGGCGCGGGAAAGGGCGTTGGCGGAGACGAAGAGGTTGCGGATGCGGAATTCCGAGGGGCTTTCCTGGAGGAGGAGCATTCGAAGTTTATGACTTCGAGCGGCGAACCAAGGTGCTTCGAGCGCACGCGAAGAGCCTTTGGCCCAAGCGGGAACCGGGAGACGATTCTTGTTGGCGAGCCAGGCGGCGGTGGCTGCCAGGTAGGCATCCGCCAGCCCGTTGTCGCCGAGAACCGGCGCCAGAAGTGCTGGTTCTTCAGCGATGAGTGAGAGACTTGGTTCGTCTCTAAAGCGATCCAGAAAATCGCGGATCATGTAGCCGAAATCCTCGGCATTTTGGATAGAAGCAAATGCTTCTTTCATTGGGACTGCGACGGCGATCACCGGGAGCCTCCTTTCAGTAACTCCGCTATTTCTTCCACGAAAAAAGCGGTCTTGGCGGGAATCAGATTCGCCGGATAGTAGCTGGAAACCACGTCCAGGATCTGTTCCGCCTGCGTGAGATTGAGCTCGTTGCAGAGGCGGAAGATGTCTTCCTGATCGCCGCCGGTGTCATAACCGGCCACACGGCTGGCCATGCATTTCATCGCGAGAAGGTAGCGGGAGGACGGCCTGAGAATTCGAAGGTTAGGCCACTGGGGCATTCCTTCTTCCGTCAGATCGCCGGTGGCTGAGACGAAACCTTTGACTCCGTCATTGAGCCATGAAGCCGGGAGACCGAGTTTCTCCGCGACCTGATCCGCAGCTTTGGAAACTTCGCTTTTTGGGACAAAAACCGCATCGACGTCACGAGTGGAAGGGCGGGCGTCGAAGGCGAGAATCATGGTGGCTCCGCCGAAAATACAAAGCTCTCCGATGACGCCCTTCTGCTCAAGAAGGACGTTGATCGCATCCAAGGCAGCGAGAATCTTTTCCTTGGTCAGCTTTGGATCAGGATTAGACATCAAGATTTCTCACATTCAGCGCGTTGTCTTCGATGAAGCGTTTGCGGGGCTCGACGATGTCGCCCATGAGGACGTCGAACATCTTGTCGGCTTCGACGGCGTTGTCCTCGTCGAGGCGGACGCGGAGGAACTGGCGGACTTCCGGGTCCATGGTGGTTTCGAAGAGTTGCTTGGCGTTCATTTCGCCGAGTCCCTTGAAGCGTTTGATCTGGACGCCGCGGCTGGCGATTTCGAGGACCTTGCCGAGGATTTCCGGGACGGCGAAGACCGGGGTGATCTTTTGTTTGTCGCCGTCGCCTTCGATGAGTTCGAAGATCGGCGTGTCGTCGTTGAAAAAGACCTTGGTGTCGATGCCGCACTCGGTGAGGCGGGAGAAGATGCGGGCGATGGCGTGCGACTCGTGGAGTTCGTGCAGGTTCGCGCGGCGGGACGGGCCGGTGTGGGCGGCGAGCTCTTCCTCGGTTAGGATTTCGTCGAACAGGCGGAGGTCGCGGTTCTGGGCGGCGAAGGCACGGAGGTCGGCTTCCTTGGAGAAGTAGGTGAGCGCTTCGTCGTTGCCGGTGCGGAT
>JBIHZT010000300.1:0-5298 GCA_044240265.1 Luteolibacter sp.
GCACTCGAGCTCACAAAAGCCTTCCTGCGGCTGGAAACAGAACATTTTCTCGCGCATCGAGACGCAGTTGAAATCTACCAAGCGGTCCAGCCCTGTCAAATGAAGACACGCGAACATCCGCGTGTAAAAATCCGCGCGGGTGGCCGCTTCATAGTCACTCCAGTCCGTCCCCCAGCCATGCGCGGGATTTTCAAACTTCGAGCGAATCAATCCCGCGATATGCCGCGGATGCCACCCCTCCGCGAGCAGGCAGCGCGTCACCATCTGCATGCCCGCAGGCTTCAGCAGCAGGTCGTTCGGAAAATCCAGCAGGTGCCGGGCGCAGTGCGGCAGCGTGTCCAGTGGCGTCCGGTCGTAAGTCTCCGGCCAGCGCTCCACCGGATCGTGACAGGTGGAATAATAATACTCGTGAAGCCGCCGCAACCGCGATGCCAGGTATTCATTCAGCAACCTCCCGGTCCCCTCCTCTTGCAGTGGAATCCGGACACACGCGCGCCGCGCCAGATCCAGAACCTCCGCGTCCACCTGCCGCACCTTGAGCGCCTGCCGGAAATCCATCTCATGCAGCGGAATCGAGCGGAACTCCGCCACCTCCCCTTCCCCCGCCAGCCCAGTGACCCACGGCTTGCGGTAATTGGTGAACGGCATCCGGATCACCCGCGTGTGCAGCGGGTCGCCATACTCGGAAATATCGATGGAAATCATCTCCCGCTCTCCCGTCACCGAGGGGCCCACATGCACGGCCGTCAATTCCACCGGCACCTGGGCCAGCGGCGCTGCCTTCTCCTTGATCCGGTGCGCCACATACTCGATCAGCAGGGCGATCGCCGCGAAAACCGCTTGGTCCTCCGGCTGGACCGTCCCTGCCAGAATCATCGGCAGCCGCTCCATGCACAGCCCGATCAACTCCGGCGCAGGGCTCAGTTTCCCGATCCGCCCGGCCACATCCGAGCTCCGCCCGATCCGCCACACGAAGTGATGTCCCTGCCCGGTGATCACATGCAGCGGCCGGATCCCCCATTCCAGAAGCAGCGCTTCGATCACTTTCACCACCGGTTCCTGAAGTTCGAAACAACGCGACGGATCCATAAACGCCGCCGCCGGCGCGTCGAAATTCACATACTCCAAATCCAGATGCAGCAGATACGAATCCGAATCCGCCAATGACCGGGAAATGTCCATGTCGCGCTCCAGGAACCAGTCCAGCTCCGCCGGTGGCCGCAGCTCGCGGCGGTCGAACAGGACCCCGTCCGTGTGGGTTAGATAAGCCGCAGTCGTGGTATCGGGCGACCGGCCGCCGAGAAACTCGGTTAGACGCTTCCGCACGAAGCGGTCGGCGTAAAATGCATGCATCAGAATCAAAGGTCGGGGGTGAAATCAAAACCGCACCGGTGTTTCCCAGAAAAAACCAGCCCTGCAATATCGCCGTGGATTCACGCCTGCCGCAACTCAAATCGTCCCCGACACGCAAATCCGCAGTCCCGAAAATAATCTTGGATTCGGCAATTTAATTGAATCCACTGGCCCGGTTCCTGCGAAGACGTTCGTGAAACGTTAACACATCCCTACCATGGCCTACGACTCAGACAGCAGCATGAAACTTTACCTGCGGGAAATCTCCAAAACCCCGCTTCTCACCGTGGAGGAAGAAAAGGAACTCGCCGAGCGCATCAAAATGGGCGACGCCGATGCCCGCACCCACATGATCAAGGCGAATCTGCGCCTCGTCGTGAAAATCGCTCACGACTACTCCGGCTACGGTATGTCCCTCAGCGACCTCATTTCCGAAGGCAACATCGGTCTGATGAACGCCGTCGAGCGCTTCGACCCGGAAAAAGGCGGCAAACTTTCGACTTACGGAGCCTGGTGGATCAAGCAGTCGATCAAGCGCGCCCTCGCCAACCAGTCCAAGACCATCCGCCTGCCCATCCACATGGTGGACAAGATCGCCCGCATGCGCCGCATCGCCTCCATGCTCGCAGAGGCTCTTGGCCGCGAGCCGACTGACGACGAGATCGCCGCCGAGCTTGGTCTGCCGCGGCAGAAAATCGCCATGCTCAAGCAGGCCGCCCAGCGCCCGACCTCGCTCGACGCCCCGATCAACGAAGGCGAGGCCACCGAATACGGCGAGATGATCAGCGACGAGTCCGCCTCGGATCCGCTGGAAATGTTGGCTGACAAGAACCTGCACGCCGAAATCGACGGCTTGCTTTCCATTCTCAACGAGCGCGAGCGCCGCATCATCGACGAGCGCTTCGGTCTCAACGGCCTCAAGCCGATGCTGCTTGAAGACGTCGGCCGCGAGTTCGGGGTCTCCCGTGAGCGCATCCGCCAGCTCCAGAACTCGGCTCTCGCCAAAATGCGCAAGGCCCTGCTCAAAAAAGACAAACCCGCCCCCACGCCCTACAATCCAGGCTTGGCCGGAGCGTGAGCAATCGGTCGGAGTTTGAATCGCCCCCATCCGTTACCAGGTGGTCACATCGTCGCCCGTACCGGGTTTCCGATCCGCTCCCGGTGAGAAGACGGCGACGCGGCGGCCCTTCAAATGGACAGGCCTGCCTGCGATCTCGAAGTGGAGCTGCTCGTCATCATCGGTGTCGAGAATGACGGTGTAGGGATTTCCATACGGATCGAATAAACCTTCAGGGAGATTTCCATCGAGAGCATGGATCAATCCGCCCTTGCGATTCCGGCCTTCTTTGACCGAAAGGAATTTGATTCCACGAGGATTGATTGGATTGGCGGATGGGCCTTCGAGTCCCAGCAAAATAATCAGGAGTTTCACGCCACTTGCAGAATCCGTTGTCACCCGCTCTCCGACATCAGGCATCCGGCCGTATTCGCTATAAATGTTGTTCACCGCGGTTTCGATGGCGGTAGCCGTCGCAAGAGTCGTCACCCTTTTCGCCTTGCCCACAGCTGCGGGAGGAGCAGCGAAGACCTCCATCGCGCCGATGACGAGTGACAACCCACCCATCATCATTCCGCAAAAAGCGATCGTCGCGCCTTTCCTGATGTCAGGCGACTTGCGCAAGCGTTTCCTCGCCCGGATGCCGATAGAGATCGCGATCAAGCCAGGGATAAAAACAAATGCCAACGGAATGCTGAGGATTCCAAAAACGAGGCTGGCGCGCGCGAGACCAAGGTGGCCGGCTCTCCTAGATTCCTCCGCTGGCACATCGGCGCTCATAGCAGGGCAGATTATCGACTATCGAAGTGGTGTCCAGTTCGCTCCCAACAAAAAAGGGCGGAGCTTGCGCCCCGCCCTTTGTAAAATGATTTCAGCTTACTTGCCCCAGCGCTCAAGCAGTGTCTTCGCCATGTCACTCGGAGTCTCCGAGACGGCGATGCCGCACTCGGCGAGGATGCGCTTCTTGGCTTGCGCGGTGTCGTCCTCACCGCCGACGATGGCGCCGGCGTGACCCATGCGGCGGCCCGGAGGCGCGGTCGCACCGGCGATGAATCCGGCGATGGGCTTCTTGCAATTCTGCTGCGCCCAACGGGCGGCGTCCACCTCGGCGTTGCCACCGATTTCGCCGATCATGATGATGGCTTCGGTTTCAGGATCGTTGTTGAACATTTCCAGCACCTCGCGATGGTTGGTGCCGTTGATCGGATCGCCGCCGATGCCGACGCAGGTGCTCTGGCCGTAGCCGAGCTGCGTGAGCTGCCAGACGGCCTCGTAAGTGAGCGTGCCGGAGCGCGAAACGACGCCGACGTTGCCACGCTTGTGGATGTAGCCGGGAGCGATGCCGATGCGGCAGCCGCCTTGGCTCTTCTCACCGTAGCCGGGAGTGACGAGGCCGGGGCAGTTAGGCCCGACCAGGCGGGACTTCGAGCCGACGAGCATTGCCTTCACGCGCATCATGTCCATGACCGGAATGCCTTCGGTGATGCAGACGATCAGCTCGATGCCGGCATCCGCCGCTTCGAGAATCGCATCCGCGGCGAAGGCGGGCGGCACGAAGATCGCGGAAGCGGTGGCTCCGGTTTCGTTGACCGCGTGGCTGACGGTGTCGAAAATCGGGACGACATTTTCAAACTTCTGTCCGCCTTTACCTGGAGTGACGCCCGCGACGACCTGGGTGCCGTAAGCGAGTGATAGAGAGGCGTGGCGCGCGCCGAAGCTTCCGGTGATCCCCTGGATCAGGACCTTGGTGTTTTCGTCAATGAGAATGGACATGGGAAAATTTGGTTGGTGGTCAGATACGGATCATTGCACGGCGGCGACGATTTTCTTGGCGGCGTCAGACATGTCGTCGGCGGAAACGATGTTAAGTCCCGAGGCCGCGAGGGTGGCTTTTCCAAGCTCGACGTTGTTGCCCTCAAGGCGGACGACGAGCGGAATCGGCAGGCCGGTTTCCTTGGCGGCGGCGATCACGCCCTCGGCGATGATGTTGCAGTCCATGATGCCACCGAAGATATTGATAAGTATGCCCTTCACGTTGGGATCACCGAGGATGATCTTGAAAGCGGCGGTCACCTGCTCTTTGGAAGCGCCGCCCCCCACGTCGAGGAAGTTCGCAGGATCGCCACCGAAGTGTTTGATGATGTCCATGGTGGCCATCGCGAGGCCGGCGCCGTTGACGAGGCAGGCGATGTTTCCATCGAGCCCGATGTAGTTCAGATCATACTCGGCGGCGGCCACCTCGCGCGGGTCCTCCTCCTCCTTGTCGCGCATGGCGGAAATTTCCGGATGCCGGTAGAGCGCGTTGTCGTCGAAGTTGAACTTGGCGTCCAACGCGTAAACGTGATCGTCGGTGGTCACCACGACCGGGTTGATTTCGACCATCGAGCAATCGCACTCGATGAAGAGCTTGTAGAGCGAGTGAAGCAACCGGCCGAACTGGCGGGCGTTGTCGCCCATTTCCAGGTTGTGACAGATTTTCCGCACTTGATAGGCTTGCAGGCCTGCCAACGGATTGACGTATTCGCGGAGAATTTTTTCGGGCGTCTTATCGGCGACTTCCTCGATGTCCATGCCGCCTTCGGTGGAGACGACGATCACCGGCTGGCAGGATTCGCGATCCATCAGGATGGCCAGGTAAAGTTCGCGGCGGATCGTCACGGACTCGGCGATCATCACCTTGCGGACCAGGCGGCCCTCGTCACCCGTCTGCTTGGTGACAAGCACCTCGCCGAGCATTTGGCCAGCCACGTCGCGGGCGGCTTCCGATGACTCCACCAAATGCACGCCACCCTTGAAGCCGTTTTTGAAAACCCCTTTGCCCCGGCCACCGGCGTGGACCTGTGCCTTCACCACCAGGTTCTTGACGCCCAGCCACTTGGCCGCGTCAT
>JBIHZT010000301.1:0-5281 GCA_044240265.1 Luteolibacter sp.
CGGTCGTCGCGAAAGTCGCGGAAGTCGCGGTGCCAGCGCCCCCCGCGCCGGAGCCGGAGCCCGTCCTGCCAGCCCTCGAACCACCGTCGGCCGCCACCGGCAGAAAGTCGCGGCGCGGAACCTTTTCCGGCGTGTTTCTGCTCGTCTCTGTCGGCGTCCACCTCCTCCTCGGTGTCGGCGCGGTTTACTGGGTGGTCCAGAAAATCGAGGCCAAGCGCAAACTCCAGTTCGCCAGCGCGCCACCGACCGCCAATCCCAGCAAGCGCGCCCTCGAGCACAAGGTGTCACTGCATAAAAAGAAAAACGCCGGTGGCTCGCCCGCCCAGGCGCGGCGCATCGCGGTGACCGGACTCGCCTCCAAGATCACGCTGCCCGAAATGCCCAACGTCCCCACCACCAGCACGCAACTCGTCGCCGGGCGCATGGCCGGCATGGGTGGCGCGGGCTTCGGCAGCGGTCTCGGCTTCGGCAACGGCAGCGGCATGGGAGTCGGCGGCATGGGCGGCGGCGGACTCGGCCTCACCATGTTCGGCGCGCGCGGCGGCGCGGGCCTGATCGGCACGTTTTACGATCTCAAACAGAAGCGCGACAGAACGCCATCGGGAGTGAACGAAAATACCTACACCGGGATCGTGCGGGCGTGGGTTGACGGCGGGTTACAGAAGGGCGCGCTTGACGGATATTTCAGGGCGCCAAACCAACTCTCGGCCTTGCAGTTCATGATCCCCAAGATGTTTGCCGATGAAGCGCCGAAGGCATACGGTGTCGAAAAGGAAGTGAAGCCCGCCCAATGGGTGGCACACTACAAGGGCAAGGTATCTCCGCCCAAAAGCGGCACCTACCATTTCGTAGGTGCCGCGGATGACGTGCTGATTGTGCGCTTTAACGGAAAACTTGTGCTCGATGGGTCGTGGGAGCAGACATCCAGTTGGGGGTCTGGGCAGATTTATAAAACCGAATATGGCAGCCACCCCAAAGGAGGCTTCGCGAGGGGCGAAGCCATCCAAGTGAATGCCGGCGAGTGGTATGATATCGATGTCGTCATCGGCGAGCGGCCGGGTGGCTTTTTTTGGGCGTGCCTCTGCATCGAGGAAAAAGGGGTTCGATATAGAAACAACAGGGCCGACATGCCACTCTTTCCTCTCTTCCGGCTCTCTTCCGGCAAGCTGCCAACGGCACGGAAATCCGATCTGCCACCATTTGATCCCGACGGACCCATTTGGAAATTACAGACCTCTGGAAACAGCTCCCCGCTCGACTCGATCAATCGATGAGTCAGTTTTTTTAAGAACCTTATCAAACGCGCTCCGCGCATTGGACATGTTAAAACCCTGAGCCTGCGAGTGGAAATGAACCCGCCCACCGACATTCCATCCTGGTTGGAAGACCTCGGCCTCGGCGAACTCGCCCCGGTCTTCGAGGAAAACCACATCACGCCCGGAGTTCTACCCCACCTCACCGCCGATGATCTCCGTAAAATGGGCATCACCTCGCTCGGCCACCGCAAGCAACTGCTCGCCGCCCTCGCCGGACTGAACGAGCACGCCCCCACCCTCGCCGCTCCGCCACCCGAGCCCGAACCGACTCCCGAACCCCGGGCCGCCCCCAAGCCGAAGCCGGGCCCGCGCCTGGTACCCTTGAAAGTGGCCGCTCCGGTCGTGGTGGAAGTCGCGGCACCCGCTCCGCAGACCGAGCCGGAGCCGGCCCTCGAAGCGCTGCCGACCGCCACCGGCAAAAAGTCACGGCGCAAAGCCTTTTCCGGCGCATTTCTGCTAGCCTCCGTCTGTGTCCATCTCCTCCTGGGCGTCGGCGCGGTTTACTGGGTGGTGCAGAAAATCGAGACCAAGCGCAAACTCCAGTTCGCCAGCGCGCCGCCGACCGCCAATCCCAGCAAGCGCGCCATGGAGCACAAGGTGTCCTTGCAGAAAAAGAAAAACGCCGGCGGCTCGCCCGCCCAGGCGCGGCGCATCTCGGTGACCGGACTTGCCTCCAAGATCACCCTGCCCGAGATGCCGTCCGTGCCCACCACCAGCACTCAGTTCGTCGCCGGGCGCATGGCCGGAATGGGCGGCGCGGGCTTCGGCAGTGGACTCGGCTTTGGCAACGGCAGCGGCATGGGAGTCGGCGGCATGGGCGGCGGCGGACTCGGCCTGACCGTGTTCGGCGCGCGCGGCGGCGCGGGCCTGATCGGCACGTTTTACGATTTGAAACGCGACAAAAACGGCAAGCCCAATGGAGTGCGCACCGACCACGACCTCTACACCAGGGTGCTCAGGAACTTCACCTCCGGCAGCATCTGGAAAATACCCGCCAGTGTGAACTGTTATACCGGAAAATCCAAACTCGTCGCCAAGGCCTTCATCTTCCCCGCCATTCCGGATGACGAGGCCGGCAAGGCGTTCGGCGAACCCAACGCCGGCCCCGGCATGTGGATCGCCCACTACTCCGGGTCGCTGACGTCTCCTGTCAGCGGAAAATACCGCTTCGTCGGCTGGGGAGACAACCTGCTCGCGGTGCGCTTGGGATCTCAAAACGTGCTCGACGCCTCGGACGTCAATTACCTCGGTTCCAAGAGCATCAGCCAGGGTCGGGGCAGTGTCTCATTCCCCAAAAAAGGCGGGACGCCGGTGTTCGCCGGGTCATGGTTCACCCTCACCGCCGGCAGCACCGTCACGCTCGATGTCATTCTCGGCGATGAAGGCGGCATCTTCTGTGCGGGACTGCTGCTTGAAAAGGAGGGCGACAGTCCCGGCACCGGCAAACACGACATCCCCGATCTGCCCGTTTTCCTCGCCGGCTCGCTGGGAATCCAGGAGAAGCGCCTTTACGACAATTACGTCCCCAACAAAGCCCTGAACGGCCCGGTTTTCAACAGCGTGGCCGGCGGCGGAAATCCCTTGGACATGTTGAAGCCCTGAGCCCGCCGGAGCGCTCCGGTCCCATTGCAAGGATTCCGCTTTCTTCACTGGCAACGCGCCGGGCTTCGTGTTGTTTTTTCCCTGTGTCCGCTGTCACGAATATCTCCACCTACCGCTTTGCCGAACTCACCGGTCTCAAGGATCTGCGTGAAACCCTCATCGCCGACTGCAAGGCCTGGGAGCTGAAAGGGACGATCCTACTCAGCACGGAAGGCATCAACCTCTTCGTCGCCGGAGCCGCAGAATCCATCGACCTGCTGCTGGAAAAACTCCGCGCCATCCCCGGTCTCGAAGGGCTGGAACCGAAGATCAGCGTCAGCGACAAGCAGCCGTTCAACCGCATGCTGGTGCGGCTGAAAAAGGAGATCATTTCCTTCGGCATGGAGAGCATCCGCCCGGCGAACTACACCTCGCCGAAGATCCCCGCCGCCGAGCTGAAGCGCTGGCTCGACGAGGGACGCCCGGTGACCCTGCTCGACACCCGCAACGACTACGAGGTGAAGCTCGGCACTTTCAAGGGCGCCATCATTCCTAACATCAACACGTTCCGCGAATTTCCCGCCGCGGTCAGAAAACTGCCGGAAGAACTCAAGGATCAGCCGGTCGTCATGTTCTGCACCGGCGGCATCCGCTGCGAGAAGGCCGGGCCGTTCATGGAGCAGGAAGGTTACAAGAACATCTACCAGCTCGACGGCGGCATCCTCAAGTATTTCGAGGAATGCGGCGGCGACCACTATGATGGCGAGTGTTTCGTCTTCGATCAGCGCGTGGGCGTGGACCCGGGACTGCGTGAGTCGGACTACGCCGTTTGTTATGCCTGCCAGGCCCCGCTGGACGCCGCCGACCAGGAAGACCCGCGGCATGTCGAGGGCGTGAGTTGCCCGCATTGTTTCGTGAGCGCGCCGGAGCGCATGGCGGAACGGATAGACAGGCTGCATGAGGAAATCGCCCGGGTCTCCCATCCCCTGCCCGGCTCGGTGGCGCAGGAAAACCGCCGCCCGGTGAACGTGCCCGCCGCGCACGACGGGCGGACACTGCTAGAAGTGCTCGTCGATCTTTTCCCGCAGATTTCTCCAACAGAATGGGAGGTGCGCTGCGATGCCGGGCGCTTCGTGAACTACGGCGGCACCGTCCGGGGCAAAGACCACATCGTGCGCGGCGGCGAGCGGGTGGTGCAGGTTTTTCCGCCGGACGTCGAGCCGCCCGTGTCCGCGGACATTCGGGTGCTGCATGAAGACGAGGCGATTCTCGTCGTCCACAAGCCCGCGCCGCTGCCGATGCACGCGAGCGGCCGCTTCCACCGGAACACGCTCCAGCACCTTCTCAATCTCGTCTATGCACCGAAATATCCGCGGCCGGTCCACCGGCTGGACTCGAACACCACCGGGCTGGTCGTCTTCGCCCGCACCCGTCATTTCTGCCGCTTGATGCAGCGGCAGTTCATCGAAGGCGAGGTGGACAAGCGCTATCTGGTTAGAGCGCTCGGCCATCCGCCGGAGGACGTGTTTTTCTCCGAAGCGCCGATTTCCGCCGAGCCGGACGTAATGGGCACCCGCGTGGTGGATGAAGTCGAAGGCCTGCCCTCGCGCACGGACTTCCAGGTCATCGAGCGCTGCGCGGACGGCACCACGCTGCTGGAAGCCAAGCTCGGCACCGGCCGGACCAACCAGATCCGCGTGCATCTCTGGCAGCTCGGATTTCCCGTCGCCGGCGACCCGGCCTATCTGCCAGACCGGAAAACCGGCGACACCCAGACGCTCGCTCCCGGCTCGCCGCCACTGCAGCTTCACGCGTGGAAGCTCTCGTTCCGGCACCCTCTATCCGGCGAGTTGATGGAATTCGAAACCACCCGCCCGGACTGGTCGATCTGAGTGACATGTCACCCGACCTCGAAAAACTATCCGCCATGCCCGGCCTCCGGGAGTGGCTGACCACGGGGAAATGGAAACGCTACTTCGATCAAAGCTCCCTGCAACGCAGCACGGCTTACGCCTCGGAGCGGTTCATCAAGGAGGTCAAGGCGCGCGGCGATTTCATGCCGAGCGGAGTCATCATCGGAGCGCTCGTCCATGGCAACGCGCCGCGGCCCTATGAAACCGACCTGCTCTTCCGGAAGGTGAAGGATGCATGGACCGTGGACCCCGACTGTTCCTGCCCCGTGGCGTATCTCTGCAAACACTCCGCCGCCCTGCTCACCTATATCTCCGCCCGGATGACGAAAACCGGCCACAGCGGCGCCTATCATTTCGACCCGAAACTCGGCGACTGGCTGCGGGAAATCGAGACCGCCGCCACGGTGGCGGCGATCGCTCCGCTGCTGCCACCGGAGAAGCCGGAGAAACGGTTTCTCGCCTATTGCATCG
>JBIHZT010000302.1:0-5250 GCA_044240265.1 Luteolibacter sp.
ATCCCAAACTCCGCACGCCGCTCGGCTGGATCATCTACAGCACCAACAACCCGCTCGGCGGCAACAGCGGCTGGGCCTTCCACCTGCCCGGCAGCGCCTGGCTCTCCCAGCATTTCTACGAAAGCTGGGCCTTCGGCGGCGACCGCGAATTCCTCGCCAAACGCGCCTATCCGCATCTCCGCGAACTCACCCGCATGTGGGACGCCCGTCTCGTCGATGGCCCCGACGGCACGCTCATCACGCCCGACGGATGGTCGCCGGAACACGGCCCGGTCAAATTGGCCGATGGGAAAATCGTCATCAAGGAAGGCGACCGCACACCGCAGCCCGGTGCTTCCTACGACCAGCAAATCATCTGGGACCTCTTCAGCAATTTCATCGACGCCTCCGCCGCGCTAAACGTCGATCCCGAGCTGCGCCAGCGCATCACCGAGCGGCGCGCCCGTCTGCTAGGACCGAAGGTCGGCCGCTTCGGACAGATTCAGGAGTGGAAGGAAGACGTCGATGACCTGCATGACGACTACCGCCACATCGGCCATCTCTTCGCGCTGCATCCCGGCCGCCAGATCAGCCCGGTCACCACGCCGGATTTCGCCAAGGCGGCCAAGGTCACGCTCGACGCCCGCAGCGACAAAAGCTGCGGATGGAGCCGCGCTTGGAAGATCGCATTCCGCGCCCGCCTTCACGATGGCAACCACGCCGGCAAGGTCGTGCGCTCGATGCTGGAATATGTCCCCGCTAACAAAACCGGCAGCGGCACCTATCCGAACCTCTTCGGGGCCGGTCCGCCGTTCCAGATCGATTCCAACTTCGGCTACACCGCTGGCGTGGCGGAAATGCTCATGCAAAGCCACCTCCGCACCGAGGATGGCAGCCGGGAAATCCACCTGCTGCCCGCCATCCCGGATTCCTGGGCGAGCGGCGAGGCGAACGGCCTGCGCGCCAGGGATGGCTTCACCATCGATCAGAAATGGGAGAGCGGAAAACTCGTTTCCGCCACCATCACCTCCAATCTCGGCCGCCCGCTGAGGATCCGCTATCAGAACAAGACCTATGATTTCGAAATCCCGGCAGGCTCACGCAAAACCTTTGAAGCTCACTGATTTCTCGCCACCGACAATGAATCAAAAATCTATTGCCGCCATCTGCGGATTTGCCCTCGCATCCAGCCTTCTCCTCCACGGTGAGGAAACGAAGGCACCATCCAATGGCCCGTTTCAGCCGGAATGGGAATCGCTCAAAGCCCATCAGGATCCCGAGTGGTTCCGGGATGCGAAACCTGGCATCTACACCCACTGGGGGCCGGTCACCGTCGGCGGCGAGGACAAGCTGGTGCCTTATCCGTGGCTAACCGACATCTCGCTGGGGCCATGGTATAACAGAAACCTCGATCGCTACCGCAGCACGGAAAATCTTGTGCAGGTGTTCACCGACATCGTTTCGAAAAATGGCTGCATGCCGCGTTCATAACCATGAAACCATCAACGAAACTCCCGCTCGCACTCCTTGCGTTCTGTTGCGTCCAATCCCTCGCGGCGGAAAAACCAAACATCATGATCATCGTCAGTGACGATCAGGGTTATGCCGATACCGGATTCCAAGGCAGCAAACAGGCCGTCACGCCGCACCTCGACGCGCTGGCGAACTCCGGCGTGCGCTGCACGAGTGGCTACGTCACCTTTCCAGTGTGTTCGCCGTCGCGGGCCGGCTTGCTCACGGGCAGGTATCAGGCGCGCTTCGGGCATGAAAACAATCCGGTCTATGATCCACTCGACACCAAGGAAGGACTGCCGCTCACGGAAAAGTTGCTGCCGCAATTCCTCAAAGAGGCGGGCTATCACACGGGTTGGATTGGCAAATGGCACCTCGGCTCCTCGCCCGCGCATGCGCCGTGGGTGCGCGGTTTCGATGAATCGTTCGGCTTCATCGGCGGCGGGCACCGCTATACCGGTTGGCAGGCCGACGGACGGCAATACACGCTCCCGCTTATCCGCAATGGCAGGAACATCGCCGACCCGCCGCCGCATCTAACCACGGCATTGGGGAACGAGGCAGCGGCTTTCATCCGCCGCAACAAGGACCAGCCATGGATGCTTTACCTCGCGTTCAATGCACCGCACACACCCCATGAACCGACCGCGGAACGGATCGGGAAATTCGCACACATCCAGGATCCCCAGCGTCGCCGATACCTCGCGCAAATCAGTCTGCTCGACGATGCCGTCGGCACCGTCACCGGCGCGCTCGCGGAGAGCGGACAGACCAAGCGCACACTGGTGGTCTTTTTGAGTGACAACGGCGGCCCCGTCCACAACGGCGCGAATAACGACCCGTTGCGCGGTGGCAAAGGAGAGCTTTTTGAAGGCGGCGTGCGAGTCCCGTTTGTCGTGAGCTGGCCGGACAAACTGCCGGCGGGAAAAACCTACGACCAGCCGGTCATTTCGCTCGATGCTTTTGCCAGCGCGCTCGCGGCGGCAGGAGTGCCGACGCCCAAGGACAAGCCTTACGACGGCGTCAACATCGTGCCACACCTCGCGGGAGAGGTGAAGACGCCGCCGCATGAACGCCTGTTCTGGCGGATGCCAGGCAAGCGGTGCTTCGCCGTGCATGAAGGAAAATGGAAATTTATCTCCACCGGAGCGTTTCCATCGGAACTTTACGATCTCTCCACGGACCCCGGGGAAAAGCATAACGTGGCCGCCGTCAATCAGGAAGTGGTCACACGGATCTCGGAAGCGCTCAATGCCTGGCGCAAGGAACTCACCCCTGCCGTCTTCCCCGGCAGCTCGGTCAAGAACGAAGACTGGGGTCCCGGCGGCTCGAATCAGAAAAACGCCCGCAGCAAAGAAACCAAGCCATGAAACTCCCGCTCACACTCGTCACCCCCCTCGTTCTCGCGACCCAACTCCACGCGAAACCACTGCAGGTCTTCATCCTCGCCGGCCAGTCGAACATGCAGGGCCACGCGAAAGTGACCACGTTCGAGCACATCGGCATGGATCCGGCGACGAAGCCGATGCTGGCGGAAATGCTGAACGCCGACTGCACACCCAAGGTTTGCGAGCGGGCATGGATTTCATCGATCGGCTGTGCGGAAGCGGAGCAGACGGGAAAGCTAACGGCGGGCTTTGGTGCCACGACTGGGAAAATCGGGCCGGAGTTCACGTTCGGCATCTACATGGAGAAATCCACGGACGTTCCCATTCTGCTCATCAAGACCGCGTGGGGCGGCAAGAGCCTGCACACGGATTTCCGCTCCCCGAGCGCGGGGCCGTATCAATTGAGTGCATTTCAGCGGGAAAACTATTCAAAGCAGGAAGGGCATGGCATCCCGAAGGATTTCGAAGGGTGGAAAGTCGATAAGGTAAAGAAGACCGGTCACTACTACCGCCTGATGATCGAGCATGTGAAAATGGTGCTAGCCGATCCGAAGCGCGTCTATCCGCAATACGATCCCGCGCAGGGTTTCGAGGTCGCCGGATTTGTCTGGCTCCAGGGCTGGAACGACATGGTCGATGGCCACGTCTATCCGGATTTTAACAAGCCGGACCGCTTCGACCTATACTCGGAATTGCTCGCACACTTCATCCGTGACGTGCGCAAGGATCTCAATGCGCCGAAGATGCCCTTTGTCATCGGCGTGATGGGCGTCGGCGGCACGAAGGCTTCCGCTGAGATCCTCACCTTCCGCAAGGCCATGACGGCTCCGTCGCGGCTGCCGGAGTTCAAGGGCAATGTTGCCGCCGTGCAGACCGCACCGTTTTGGTCAATGGAACTCGGTGCCATCGCTGACAAGCATGAGCAGGTGAAACAGATGCGCTACTTCCTCGACTCCAAGCACAAGGGCCACCCGAATGCTGACGGCCACATGACCGAGGTGCAGAAGCAGGAGTATGTGAAATCGTTCGAGGCCACACTCATCACGCCGGCGGAAGTCGCCATGTGGAAACGCGGCGCATCGAATGCCGGCTACCATTACCTCGGCTGCGCGAAAACCTTCGCCCTCATGGGCAAAGCCTTCGCTGATGCCAACTTCAAGATGCTGGAGTCCGAGCGCCCCTGACAGAATATAACAAGGCTCGATTCATGAAAATAAAACTCATTTCACTTTCCCTCTCACTCGCCGCCTGTCTCGTCGCTCCCTTTCCCGCTTTCGCCGCGGGCAAGGGCCAGCCAATGGAAATGCCTGACTTCACCAAAGGCGACACGGTTGCCAAGGACGCGCCACACGACTGGACGCTCGGGCCGACCG
The DNA here is from genome assembly GCA_044240265.1 of Luteolibacter sp. GTDB lineage: Bacteria > Verrucomicrobiota > Verrucomicrobiia > Verrucomicrobiales > Akkermansiaceae > Luteolibacter. The sequence continues at coordinate 4,253 of JBIHZT010000302.1, forward strand.
GCGCACGCGGCTGGATTTTCACCCGCAACGGCCACTCGGCCGAAGCGCGTCAGATCCTCGTGACGGCGGTGGCGGAACACTCTCCGGCGGCCGGCGTGTTGAGCATCGGTGATGTCATTCTCGGCGTGGACGGGAAGAATTTTTCCGGCGATGCGCGGGTCCAGTTTGCCAATGCCATCGGGGTGGCGGAGACGGAAAAAGGCGGCGGAAAACTCCGGCTGCTGCGCTGGCGTGCGGGGAAGTCGCAGGAGGTGGTTTTGACCTTGCCGGTGCTAGGCAGCTACAGCGCCACTGCGCCTTATGACTGCCCGAAATCGAAGCGTATTTTCGAGCTCGGCTGCGCGTCGCTGGCAAAGCGCATGGCGGACGAAAAATCCTACACGAAGAACCTCAACGCGATTCCGCGCGCGCTCAATGGGCTCGCTCTTCTCGCCAGCGGCAACAAGCAGTGGCTCCCGCTCGTGAAACGCGAAGCGCAGTGGGCGGCGGATTTTACCACCACCGGCTATCTCTCGTGGTTTTACGGATATAACATGATGCTCGTCAGTGAATACGTCATCGCTACCGGCGATCAGTCGGTGATGCCCGGTCTCACGCGGCTCGCGCTTGAGACGGCGCGCGGGCAGAGCGGCGTAGGCACATGGGGGCATCGCTTTGCGGCGGGCGGCGGCAATCTCGGCGGTTATGGCGCGATGAACGCGCCCGGCCTGCCGCTCACCATCGGCATGGTGCTCGCACGCGAGGCTGGCGTGAACCATCCCGACATCGACCGCGCCATCACGAAATCCGCCGGTTTTCTCCGCTGGTATGTGAACAAAGGCGCGGTGCCCTACGGCGACCATCTGCCATTCCCCGCGCATGAGGACAACGGCAAGTGCAGCGCGGCTGCCGTTCTTTTCGACCTGCTGGGCGATCGCGAGGCAACGGAGTTTTTCGCGAAAATGTCCACCGCCGCCTACAGCGAACGCGAACGAGGCCATACCGGAAATTTTTTCAAC
>JBIHZT010000303.1:0-5249 GCA_044240265.1 Luteolibacter sp.
CTGGGATTGCCTCACAATCGACTAATTAACAAATACTTACGTTCATTTTACTCAATGACCGGAGTTCTTCAAATCACCATTTTCCAACTACACTTGGATTTTGCCGGATTTCACCTCCGTCGGCGCCAATTGGCAGCATCGGCGCTCGGTCATTTGAAAATTAGGGGGGATTTCGAATAATTTGACGCCAAAGCCCTGAATTACAGTCCAGTAGGATGATCGAGAAACCCCCATGGGATTTCGAATAATTTGGAGACGGCTTCACTGATCGCACTGACTCCAAAAGTTTCGGTGGCGTAATGCCCACCGTAAAAAACATTCAAGCCCAAGTCTTCCGCGAGGGGAAAACTCCAGTGAGGTCCCTCTCCTGTAATGAATGCATCGAGACCGGCAGCCGCCACCTTTGCCACTTCGCTGCCCGCACCGCCGGTAACAAGGCCCAACTTCGAGACTCGTTCCGCACCACCCGGACAGACGTGGACGGGCCCTTTGAGGATGCCCCGCAATACTTCGGCAAGCTCATCGCGCGTCCCGTTCCATTCGCCGCGAAGGCCGATCGGCAAGCCTTGATGGTCAAGAAATGGCTTGGGATTTTGCATACCAATCCCCCTTGCCAGCAGGATATTGTTCCCGAGCGAGGGATGAACGTCTAAGGGCAGGTGTGACGAGTAAATGGCGAGATCCGCATCCATTGCGATTTTGAGCTTTCGGTAAAAAGCCCCGGTCACTGGCTGTGCGCCCTGCCAAAACATCCCGTGGTGAACCAGCAACAGCCCCGGCCCGCCCGCTGCCGCGGCTTCGATGACCGGCAGCGACGCGTCCACCGCGGCGACGATTCTGCCAATTTGTCCGCTATTTGCCAATTGCAGGCCGTTGAGCGCGCCCGGATAGTCGGGAATCGAAGATGTCCCCAGCTCCTTGTCCAAATATTCCGTCAATTGATCGAGTGAAACCATGGCGCAAACTAGTCATGCCGGCTCCAAATGACAACTTCAGGAGTCACGCTGATTTTCTCACCTGCGGAAAACTCCGTCATGTCGCGGGCCATTTCCGCCTCCCAGCGGACTGATTTCCCGGCCCAAGGAATTTCGAGACAGGCCGCGTGAAGTGCGTGGCGTGGGAGCACAAGGCGTTTCTCCAACTCCGGTGTCCAGCCGGTATCCATCCATTGTAAATACTCCACACCGTCGCCGGAATAGAGTTTGTCTCCCAAGATCGGGAAGCCGGATGCCGCCAAATGCACACGGATCTGATGCATCCGCCCGGTTTCAGGAAAACAACGGATGCGTGAAAAGCGCCCGCCGTCCCGCTCGAAGCGTTGCTCGACTCGAAACCGCGTCCTACAGTCCCGTCCATCCGGGTGGACCACTTGACGCACCCAGATTGCCGAAGGACCCAGCTCGCCGGCGCGGATGATCGACTCAGTGCTCTCCCAGACGTCCGCCTCCGGCCAGCCATGAACGATCGCCAGATATTCCTTTTTCGCCTGCCTCCGCTCGAAAATCCACCCCAGCTCGCGGGCGGCGGCGGTGTGTTTGGAAACCAGCACGATGCCGCTCGTCTCGCGGTCCAACCGCGTCACGATTCCGAGGCCGGCACCGTTGCGGATCTCGTAGGCGAGTAGTTGTTCCAATCCGCCGAGCAAGGTCGGCTCGGGCTTCCGGTTGGCCGGGTGAACGATCAATGGCGCGGGTTTGTCCACCACGATCCAATCGTCGGACTCACCGATCACCCGGAAATTGACCACCACTTGCAGACTCATCTTCGCCCTTCAGGTTACAAAAAAAGCCAGAGGCCCGCAAGCAGGCCTCTGGCAATTGTAATTCCGGATCAATCCTAGGTACTAAGACTTGTAGCGGAGACGCTTCTTATGGCGGTTCTGCTTCATGCGCTTCTTGCGCTTGTGTTTATTGATCTTCGTCTTACGGCGTTTCTTGATGGAGCCCATGGCGGTTGCGTTCGGGGTTAGGTTGTGGTGAAAGGATTAGGGGACGATTTTGTTGAGCGGATATTCGATGATCCCCTCTGCCCCCAGACGCTTCAGTTCGGGGATAATGTCCCTGACGACGATTTCGTCAATCACTGTCTCAACGGCGACCCAACCTTCTTCAGAAAGTTGGGAAATCGTCGGACGGCGGAGCGAGGGAAGTTTTTCAAGAAGTTCCGGCAAACGCACGCTGGGGAAATTCATTTTGAGGCCCACTTTGCCGCGGGCGCAGAGGGCAGCTTTCAGGAGCAGGGCGATGCGCTCCATTTTCTCCATTTTCCAAGGATCCGCGGCGGCGGTCGGGCTGGCGTAGAAGTGCGGAAACGACGTCAAAAGCGTGTCCACGATGCGCAGGTGATTCGCCTTGATCGAGGAACCCGTCTCGGTGACGTCCACGATGGCATCGACCAAATCCGGCACCTTGACCTCGGTGGCACCCCAGGAAAATTCGACTTCCGCCTTGATTCCGCGTTCCGCGAGGTAGCGCTCGGTGATGCCGACGCCTTCGGTGGCGATGCGTTTTCCTTCAAGATCCTCGGGTTTGCGGATCGGCGAATCTTCCGGCACGACCAGCACCCATTTCGTCGGTCGGGTGGTGGCGCGGGAGTAGGGCAGCTCGGCGAGATCGACCAGATCCACGCCGTTTTCATAGGCCCAGTCATATCCGGTGATGCCACAGTCGATGAATCCCTGGCCGAGATAGCGGCCTATTTCCTGGGCGCGGATCAGATAAAGATCGAGCTCCGGGTCGTTGGACGTCGGCCGCAGCCCCCGCGACGAGACGTAGATCTCGTAGCCAGCCTTGGCGAGAAGCTCGATGGTCGGCTCCTGAAGACTGCCTTTGGGAATCGCGACTTTGAGAGTTCTTGATGGGTCCGACATGAAGGGCGGCGGTTTTGACCCGCTGGCCCGGGGGAATCAAGCCAAGTTTTGGATAATTTCCCGAAATCCCGGTTTCCTTGGGGGACAAAATGTCACTTCAAATCCCGCAGACGCTGGCGGCACCAATCCAGCCCCTCGCTGTATTCCTCGCTCTGCGGTCTCGATTTCAGCAGGCTTTCCCAAAGCGTCACCGCATCGGAGAAGGCGCCGATCGCCTCGTCCTTCCGGCTGGCGAGCTGCAGCGCATGTCCCAGATCCCCGAGCAGATAGGCCCCGGCGCTTTGCAATTGCCCGGGCTGCGGGCCGGTGGATGACGGCGCGGATTCAAGCTGGCCGAGCAAGTCCCGGGCTTTCCGGATGAGCGCGATCTCCTCGTCGCGCTGGCCGCCCATGCCCAGCATCCGGCCTTTTTGCCACCAGAGCAGGGCCAGGCGGTAGGAAGCCATCGTGTTTCCGGGCGCGGACGCCCGGATCGCTTCGAGCGTCCGGATGCCGGCGTCGTAGTCGGCCATCGCTTCCGCGGAAGAGCCGCGGTCACGCAGGATACCGGCGCGCAAGCCGAGTTGGGACGCCCTTCTGGAAACCGCCTCCGCGTTGTCCGGCTGCTCGACCACCAGTTGATCGAGCAGTTTCGTCGCTTCCTTGGAAATCGATTCCGCGCCCACGATGTCGCCGGAAAGCACCGCGGACTCCGCCATCGCGCCGTAACAGCCCGCGAGATCCAGGCGCAGCCCGAAGTCCCCCGGCTTGTCTTTGAGCAATTTGACGAATTCCACCGAAGCCAGCGCGCGGACTTCCCGTGCATCTCCCAGACTGCCCATGCCTTCGAGAATCGTCGCGGATGATAAATAACAGGCTGCCAGTTCCGATCTCAGGATCGCCGCGTCGGGCCGCTGGTCCGCGATCCAGTTCAACGTCTGCGTCGCGCGCATCAGCTGGGAAAGTGCCTTGGTATCCTCGCCACGTGCGGCCAGCAGTTTGGCTTCGTGGTAATCTAGAATCGCCAGCAACTGGTTCAAGCGATCCACATCCACCTCCGTCTGAGGCACCTCGTTGAGCGCCTTCCGCGCGGCGACAAACGACGCTTCGGTCTCAGGATCCGCATTGGATTGACGAAGCAAGGCGAGCAACAGCGAATTTGTCGCCATCCGGAATTTCAACTCGGCGTCCATCGGCAGATTCGCCCATGCCTTCAGCGCCTCTCCAAGCCGCCTGCTTGCCGCAGCCGCATCACCTGCTGCGAGAGAAACCTCCGATAGCTGCAAGCGCACACGCGCCCGCTCGTCCGCGAGTTCGTCAATGCTGGCTGTCCTCGTTAGAAAATCCTCGAAATAGCGTTCCAGCCGTTTCAACCGGAGCTCCCTACCGTCGAGTGGCGGCAGCATGCGGTTGCCCTTTTCCATCGCCCACGAAAACAAGCGGTCACCGATCAAGCGCGACGCCTCCAGCCTGGAAAGCGACAATTCCCGCTCGTAGGCAAGCGTCTGTTGCGCCTCGGTCATCGCCGCCTCGGCATCCGCCTTGGCGGCGACCGCCGCCTCGATGGTGGTTCCTGCCGTCTGCGAGGCGGCTACACGCTCGCCGCGCTCCTTGATCAACTGTGTGTTCGCCAACTGCCACAGCCCACCTAGCAAAATCGCGGAGGAAACCGCCACCCCGGCGAAAAACAAGGTGCGCCACGCCCTTCGCTCCGCTCTCCGCCGCTGATCCATCAGCGTCTCGCGCTCCGCATTGAGCGTCCCCTTGCGTTCCAACTCCGCGAATCCCGCCGCCACTTCGATCATCGTGAAAGGCCGCTTGGCCGGATCCAGCGGCAGGCAGCGGTCGATCCACTCCCGGAATCCCGCCTCAAGCGGGTTCTGCGATTCATCCGGCCAACTCACCCCGGGGTGAGACTCAAGATTCCTCGCGATTTTCCCGAGGTCCGCCTGGATACCCTCCCGCCGGGCTTCCCCTGCGGGTGGAGCCACAAAATCAAACGTCTCGTGACACCGCGGGAAACAACCCGTGAGAACCCGATACGCCAGCACGCCGAACGCAAAAATATCCCACCGATAGCCATCCTCCTCCAAATAACCCGCCGGATTCCGCAGCTGCTCCGGCGGCTGATAGAGCACCGCGTCCGTGAAGACGAACTCCTTCGCCCCGGGAATGTTCCCCATGGCCCAGTCGCTCAGCAACACCTCGCCGTCATCCGCGAAAAACACATTGCCCGGCTTCAAATTCCCGTGAGCCACGCGGCGCTCGTGCATCTGAGCGAGCGCGCGGGCCAGCGACCGCACCAGTTTCCACGAATACGTCCCCGGATGCTCGCCGAGCCACGTCTGGAGATTTCTCGGCAGCGGATCCGCGCCTTCCTCGACTCCCGCCACCAGCGGCG
>JBIHZT010000305.1:0-5240 GCA_044240265.1 Luteolibacter sp.
AATGACCGGGCGGAGCGGCGGGGAAATGAGGAAAAACCGCGAAGGGGACGTGCCCATTTCCCTCGCGGCGACATCGTCGCTTCCGCCACCACGGGCGAGTTACCTCGCGCACCCGTGCCCGTACATCGGGAACGGGCACCCGTTCCACGCGTCACGCGGGCCGAAACTGGCCAACTACTTTCCGCAACGGGCGTCTTGGACTTGGAACCGCGACAGAGCAAACCCGGGACCAGCGGCCGGGGACCTTTGACAAATCCTGACGTCCGGCGGTGTCTCACGCGCCTACACCTTGAACAGCCCACCGCGCTTTCCGCCGAGCACGGCGGCTCCCATGATGGCGACGGAGAGGAAAACCATCGCCCACACGCCGAGCGCGGCGGCGAGCTCGGTGCCGTTGCCGAGCGTGCTGAGCAGGGTGTAAATCGCCTTGGTGATCGGGTAGTGCTGCGCCTGTTGGGCGAGGATCAGGCTGTCGCTGACTTCCAGCATGGCGAAGGCGAAAGCGAGGATGGAGCCGGCGGCGAGGTTCGCTCCGATGAGCGGGATGGCCACCCGGCGGAGCGTGCGCAACGGCGTGGCGCCGAGCGATTTCGCGGCTTCCTCCAGCGTGGGATTGCTCTGCTGGAGTCCGGCCACCGCCGACCTGACGATGTAGGGAAGCCGCCGGAAGGCGTAGGCGACAACGATGAGCATGAACGGGCCGCCCCCCGCCCCAACGAGGAAATGAAACGCTTTTCCTTCCTGTGAGAGGGCGAGATAGCCGAACGCCATCACCAACCCGGGCACCGCGAGCGGCAGCATCACCACGGCATCGAGCAGATCGCGGGATTTCAAATCCGAGCGCACGACGACCCACGCGACGGATAGACCGATGACCAGAGCGACCAACGTGGCACAACCGGCGTACATCAGGCTGTTCTGGATGGAGGGAACGACGAGTCCGTTGCCGAGCGCCTCGATGTAGTGGCGCATGGTCAGCTCGTCTGGAATCACGGTGCCATACCAGCGACCGGCGGCGGATAACAATAGCACGCCGAGGTGCGGGATCGTCGCGATGACAAACACGCCGAGGAAAAACAAGGTGCAGGCCATGGATTTCAAACCGCCGATCCGCAGCGATGTGGAGCGCCCCTTGGGCCGCGGCGCGGTGCCGAGCGGCGAGCGACCCATGATCAACTTGGACAAGGCGAACACCAAGGCGGCGACGACCAGCAGGATGGCGGTGAGCGCGTAGGGAATCGGGTTTTTATCGAGCCCCTTGAGCCCGTCGAAGATCTGCACCGGAGCGACCCGCGCGTAGTCGAAGACAAGCGGCACGCCGAGCTCGGTGAAGGCCCAGATGAAAACAATGGAAGCGCCCGCGAACACGCCGGGCATGGCGAGTGGCAGGGTGATCCGGAAGAACCGCTTCCACGGCGGGCAGCCGAGGTTTTCCGCCGCCTGCTCCATCGCCGGATCCAGGTTCGCGAGGGCGGCGGCGATGTTCATGTAGAGGATCGGATAGAGATGCAGCGCGTTCATCAGCACGATGCCGGCGAAGCGCCCGTTTGCCAGCCAGTCATGGGGAAGCGCCGCGTCCATCAGCCCCAGGTCGATGAGCAGCGCGTTGAGCGCGCCGTTCACGCCGAGCATCTGTTTGACTCCGACCGCGCCGACGAAGGGCGGCAGGATCATCGGCGCGAGCACCAGCACACCGAGCACGTTCTTCCCGAAAAAGTCGTAGCGGTGGCCGATGAGCGCCAGCGGAAAGGCGATCGCCAGCGTGACCAGCGTGCTGGTGATCCCGAGCGCGAAGGCGTTCCAAAGCCCTTCCCGATAGATCGGATTCCGGAAAACGGACGCCACGAAATCCAGGGTGAAAAAGTGCGAGCCGTCCGCCCGCGTGCCCTCGAAGGCCTGCTTCACCACCATCCCTGCCGGATAGATGAAAAACACGGCGAACAAGGCGCTGACGATGATCGAAATGATGATGGCAGTGCCACGTTTCATGAAATGTGGCGGTAGCGGCGGTCTGTGACCATCGATGCGATTGCGGTTCGAAGGAGTGGATACATAGGCGGATTCAAGCGGCCAGCGCAATCGGGGAGAGCGCGGCGAAGATGTCATTCGGAGTGGCATAGTCGATGCATTTTGTCCGACGTGATTCGAGCGGGTCTTGAACCAGTGCGGCGCCGGCATCCTCGGGCCCGCCAGCGCAGAGTCTGGATGATGCTCCGTGAAGAGCTCCGGCATTCTTTCTGCTACGGCTTGGCTTCAAATGGCCATCCGCTCCGATTCCTCGACGCTTGCTGACTTCCTGGACCTGCTGCGAAACCTGATCCGCGAGCCGTCGGTGGTGGGTGCGGAGGATTCGTTTTTCCGCGTCCTGATGCGGGAACTGCAGGAGCTGGACCTGGAGCTGACGTATTACCAAGGGGTGCTGGTGGCGCGGGGTAAAGACCCGCAAAGCCTGGTGCTGTCCGCCCACATCGACCGGCACGGGCTGGTGTGCACGGGGCCTAACGAGTTCCAATACTCCGCCTTCCTCGCGAGCAACCGGAGCGAGCAGACGGGCGACTCGGTCTCGGAGCAGATGCTGGGCATGATCCAGGACCGCTTCACCGGCCAGCGGGTACAGGCGCACATCCCCTATGCCGGCACTTATCTGGGCCAGGGGCGGATCACCCACTCGTATGTCTGCCCGTACCGGAACAATCTGATTTTTGAAATCGACGGGCTCGGTTTCCTGCAACCCGGCACGCCGGTATCCTTCCTCGACCGCTTGTGCGTGCAGGACGGCTGCATTTCCGGGCAACTCGACAACGTGGTGTCGGTGGCGCTGCTGGTGTTCCTGTTCCGCCGTGGATTCCAGGGCACGGTGCTGTTCACGGCGCAGGAGGAGGCCGGGCGGAGTTGGCGTTACGCGCTGTCGTGGTTCCTCCGGCAGCAGATCCGCACGCGGCGGCTGCTGGTGCTGGATACCAGCCCTTACCCAACCCGCGAGGCGGCGGAGGCGCAGCATCTGGTGCTGCGGAACAAGGACGCGAGCGCGGACTTCGACCCGCAGATCACGGCGGAGCTGGGCGGGAAATGCAGGAATCTCGGGATCGAGTGCAGTTACAAGGACGCCTATGTGGAAGCGCAGAACGAGACGCGGCAGAAGAAACTCTCACTCGGGCGGACAGAGCTGGGCCGGCTGATCACAGCGACTAACGGGGAAATCAGCGGCACGACCTTGCAGATTCCCACCACGGGCTATCACACGGCGAGTGAGACGGCCTCACTGCATTCCATCCGCGCGGCGCTGGCGCTGCTGCTGAGCTATGTGGGCGAATAGAAGAAGCCCGGAGCGATGATCCGCTCCGGGCTTGGACACATTCACACAAACACCTAAAAATCAGAATTGCCAGACGAGGTCCACGGTCACGCGGGACTCCATGAGACTGTCCTCCTCGTTGGTCAACGGGATCTCATACGCAGCGCCGACGTTGATGGAGTCGGTGATGCGCGAGCGGAAGCCGAACGCGGCGGAGACGAAGTCGCGGTTTTCGTCGCCATTCACGGCCCCGATGTTGAAAAGGTCTCCACCTTCGAACTCGGTGACCGCGGGAACGAGGCCGCCGACTTGCGACGGATAGTTGCCCGTGCCATTTCCTGAGTCGAGCACGTGGAACCAGTTCAATTCGACGAGCGGAATGAACCACGAGCAGACTTCATAACTGACGTGGGCGCTCAACCAGCCTTCGGTGGACTGCTCGTCGGAGAACGGGATTTGAAACCCGAGACCACCGGCAAACTGCCAGTCATCGATGAGCTTCAGACCGGAAACCATCAGGTTGATCGCACCGTCGCCTTCGCCTTGGAAGACGTCGCTGTTTCCGGTAGGGATTTCAAAAGACATGGTGCCGCTGACAGCCGTCTTCGCGACGGGATCGAGGAGGAAGGCGTATTTCACGCCCGCGCCGAGATTGGCCCACCCGGCTTCCTTGCTGAGTGTGGCATCGGGACGCATTTCCACGAAGCCGTCCTTGGCCGCGACGATGGACAAACGTTCGTTGATGGCGAATTCCGCCTGCAGCGCGTAGAGCTCCACATGGCCACCGACGTCGAGCGATCCGAGCGTGGTGTTGACTTGATCCGGGAGGTTATGATAGGCGAAAATCGGATGGACGTTGGTGGTCGGCAGTGCGAGGTCGAACAAGGTCGGGTTGCTGATTGGGCGGCGGGCCTGGGCGAATCCGTCACTGGAAGCGACGGGAGCGGGAGCGGCCATGTTGGTGACAGTCGAGCCGGCAAGGGCGATCGAACTAAGGAGCCCAAAGGCACCGAGCGAACTGATGGATTGTTTCATGTTGGTTATTTGTTTGGGTTGCGGGGCAAGTGTCAGCGGCCGCCGGGGCCGGGACTACCCGCTTCGCGTCATGTGCTGCGCATATCCTGCTGTCAGGATGATGGATCGAGGCTGAGATTTCCTTTTGGTGATTCCGCCGGATTCCCCCATGCTGCGCGGGCCGATGAACCGCTCAGGAAAACTCCACGCGCTGCTGTCCACCGCCCGGGTGGCGAATATCCCGAGCGTGGTGAGCAATGTGTGGCTGGGCGTGGTGATCGGGATTTTTTCGAATGACGTGGTGGTGGTTTTAAAAATCCCGTGGGCTTCGGCCTGCCTCCTCGCGCTCGCCGGGGTGGCGCTTTACGTCGCAGGAAATTTTTTCAACGACTGGATGGACCGCGGCTGGGATGCCGAGCACCGGCCGGAGCGCGCTCTGCCGCGCGGGCTGTTTTCTGCGGGACTCTATGCCTGGCTGGCTTTGGAGCTCGGTCTGCTTGGCGTGGGGCTGGCCGCAATGGTGAATGCGCGCTGCGCCATCGTCGCCGGAAGCATCGTCGCCAGCATCTGCATCTACACGATCTGGCACAAGCGGAGCGCATGGGCGGTGATCCCGATGGGGGCTTGCCGGGCGCTGCTGCCGGTCATGGGATTTGCGGCGTTTCCTACGGACCCGCATGGCATCTGGCCTGCGGCTGCCGGGCTTTTCTGCTACATCATGGGGCTTTCCCTCAGCGCGAGGTATGAGTCGATGGCGGAGCCACCACGCCGGGTCGCGGTGATGGCACGGGGACTTCTGCTGGCGACGGCCATCCTGATGGCGTGGCAGTACAAAGGATTCCAACAAGCGCTTCTGATGGGCATGGCGGGGGCGACGCCCTATTTGATTTGGACGGGCGTGTGTCTGAAATTCAGACGCAAGCCGGTGTCA
>JBIHZT010000304.1:0-5240 GCA_044240265.1 Luteolibacter sp.
CAAGACCTACTTCCAGGGACTATCGCCGTCGCTGCAACAACGGATTTACTTTGATCCGCTGCGTGGCGGCAAGGGAATGCTCGTTTTCAAGGGCGAATTCCACGACGCGATCGCGGGTGAGGACTACCTCGATCTCAATGTGCTCACCGCCGCCGAGCTCGCCAAGCTCAAGGCGCTGGTGCCCCTCGGGAATAACGATAAAACCCCATGGGATGCCGCGCTCGATGGTCTAGCGACGACGGTGGAAACCTTTATTGAAGACCCCGCCAAGCTTGGCATCTACAGGGTCGGTAGCACCGCCTCCGCCGGCGGGACCGCCCTTGCGGAAATCACCAACCCGGACACGGCGGTCGATAGCTACGCGGTGACCGCCACCGGCAAAGGTACGGGATATGTGACGATGGTCTTTGGAAATGGCAACGCCTTCACTCCCGAGGGAGATCCCGTGCAGGTCAAGATCTTCAAGGTGGCGGACCGCCTCTACACGGGCGACCTCAAGGTGGTGAGTTCCAGCAACCCGCTGGACGAGCAAGTGAGCCTGCGCCACAGCGGTGACTTTGCCGCCAAGCCCGAGGAGTATGAATTCGATTGGCGGTGGACGACGGGCGCTGCGAGTGCGCCTGCGGTGTATCGCTCTGAGTTGGGAATCAAGCTGGGTGCGACTGCGACCTGGCAAATCTACTCCTGTCCGGGAGCCAGGTTGCCGACCAGCGCCCAATACGCCAGCATTGCCACCGGCCGTACGGTCACCTTGCCGCGCACCGTCGAGATCCGGCCGGCAGACAAGGCCGTTGGCATTTACACCCCGACAAGCGTGAGTGGTACCACGGTCAATTTGGCCAATACATCCGCCATCGAGCCAGGCATGGTGGTCAGTGGTGATAGCTTGGACGGATTGGCGACGGTGGTGAAAGTCATCAGCAACACGCAGATCCAGCTTTCAAAGGCCCCGGCTAACAGTAGCTCGAAGATCTCTGTGGTGACGCCGACATATAGCGATGAGGATGCGGCCAAGGGCTATCCCAGCGTGGTGTTGAAATCCAGTTCAGGTGTCGATTTCACGTCGGGTGTCCCCGGCGACATCGTCTTCAGCGCCACCCTTGGAAGCTATGACGGCATGGTTCTTTATGTGAACGGCAACGCCGCATTGGCCCACAACGCACCGACCACCGGATTGGAGCAGAGCAACGCGGGAACCGGGCTTTCTGCCGCAGGCCTCTCCAAGCAGTTTAAAATCGCTCCGAGCTTCTTCACCGCAGGTGCCAATACCATTGAAGTGGCGCTTTACACCACGAGTGACGTCAACTCAACCAGCTCGGTCCAGTTTTGGATCGAGGCCGCCACCGAGACCGACATCGTCGCCAGCGCTGGCAGCGTGTGGCAGAGCCCGAGCGACCCGAATGGGGTGCTGAGCAACACCGCGATCGTCGGCGGCGTGGTCACCAATCCGTTCGGCGGTCCTCAGTTTGTTCTCAATGACCGCTGGTTCACCGTGCGCTACCGTCCCAAGTCCACCGCGGGCAATGTGCTTGGCTCGACCAATTGGTCGCGCTGGATGCCGGCGCAGTTCAACGAGGGCTGGATCAAGCGGGTGCTCGCCGCGATCAACCCGTTCTCGCAGCGCGTGACCGATCTTTATAACAATGCGGTCAATACCGACGTGAGCGTGATCACCCAGGCCGGCAAGCGTTGGGAAGGCGACATCGCCCTGACCATGGACAACGTGGACGATGTGGGGTTGATCGAAATTTACGAGACCGTCCTCAACCGTGGCAAAGGCATGAGCATCGACGCCAACACCAACGATCCGGACACCAACAACGCCCTGATCCTGGCCGCCGGTTACCTCAACGACCTCTACATGATCCTCGGCAACGAGGCGTATTCCGATGCCGCGAACCCGACCATCTCGCTCGATGACGGGTCGGTCAACACCAGCCGCTTCAGCTTCGAGGGGCAGGTCGCCAGCTCGATCGACGAGGAACTCGCGCTGCTGCGCGGGCGTGACGACAGCGTGAGCCCCGGGGTGGTGACCGCTCCGGCTTACAACCGCCTCTACTGGAACTATACCGGCGGCATCAACAGCGGCGAGTCGCTCTACGCGACGAACTACAACATCAAGGAAAAGGCCGGCAGCAGCACGGCCAACGGGGTGATCGATGAGTCCGACGCGCAGTGGATGTTCCCCCAAGGCCACGGCGATGCCTACGGCCATTTCCTGACGGCGCTGACCGGCTACTATCGCTTGCTGCACAATCCCAACTTCACCTGGACGCCGCGCGCCGAGGCGGTCACGGTGATGGGCCAGGCGGTGACCATCGACTATCGGGACGAGCGCAAGTTCGCCGCCACGGCCGTCAGTCTGGCCCGCACCTCGCAGCAGGTTTGCGAGCTGGTTTACCGCAAGGAATACCAGGACGACACCGCCGGCGGGTGGGAGCATTTCTCGGACGACGCTTCCGGCTGGGCGCTGGATGATACGGTGAGCCGCTCAAGCCAGGGCGCGCTGTTCAACTGGGCGCTGGGTAATGCCCTGCTGCCGGCGGAAGATAACTTCCACACCGGCGTTCAGAAGATCGACCGCTCCACGGTGCCCGAACTCGGCGAACTCGAGGCCCTGGCGACCAGCTTCCAGACGACGCTGGACAACGCTGACGCGCACCTCAATCCGCTGGGACTGAGTCCCGGCGCGATCGCCTTCGACATCTCGCCCGATGAGATGAAGGTCGGCAAGTCGCACTACGAGCAAGTCTATGGCCGCGCTTTGGCCGCACTGAACAATGCCGCGGGCTCCTTTGAGCAGGCGGGCCGGATGACGGCTTCCCTCAGGCGCCAGCAGAACACGGTGGATGACTACAGCTCGGCCATCAGCGACCAGGAAACGGCTTATGTGAGCCAACTGATCGAAATCTACGGCGCACCCTACGCGGGCGACATCGGACCCGGCAAGGTTTACGCCCAGGGCTATGCCGGGCCGGATCTGGTCAATTGGTTCGTGGTCGACCGGCCGTTCGCATCCACCCCGCTGGCGATCACCGATACGGTCAGTCCCGCCACCGTCGCGATCAAGGTGCCGACGCCAACCGCCATCGATGATTTCACGGGCAAATCGATTCCGGACATCGTCAGTCAAAGCAACGATCCGACCCAAGTGACGGTTCAGGAAGTGACCGTGAATCCCAATGAGTTCATCCAATACTCGGATGTTTACCGCACAGGCATGGGAGCGCGTGCCGAGGCCGGCGAGCTCCAGACCGCATTGATGGAGTCCCACCTGGCTTATCTTGATCTGCTCAATGCCATCGGCGGGATCGAAGACTGCAACCGGGATTTCCTGCGTGAGGCGCAGCTGCTCATCGACACCATCGATAACCACTCCAAACAACTGACTACCAGCGACAAGATCAACGCCAACCTGTTGCTCAAAGCCAAGGTGATCACGGCGCTCGAAGCGACGGTCGAAGGGACTGAGGCGCTGGGCGAGTTTTATGGCGAAAATGCCGATGCTCTGGCGGAATGCCTGCCGAAAGTCGCGGGCCTCTCGTTCGACGCCACTTCGGCGGTGCGGGGAGCGATCAAACTGAGCGGCGTGATGTTGGACAATGCCCTGGTCTTCACTTCGCTGGCGTTCAACAACACCATCCGGGGGCTTGCGACGGAAATGGAAAGCCAGCAAATGGATCTCGATTCGTATCTGGTCGAACAGGAATACAAGCTCGAGGCCGTGCAACTGGCCTACGAGGTCGAGCAGAAGTACCGGGAAATGACCGGCATGCTGTCATCGCTGGCAGGCCCTGCGGCCAAGCTGCAAATGGCCAATGAGCGGGTGCGCGGCGTGCTGGCCAAGGGGATGCGGGTGCTCGCCGAGCGCGAGTCATTCCGGATCCGGGCGTCCGCCATCATCCAGGGCTACCGCACCAAGGACCTGTCATTCCGCTTGTTCCGTGACGAGTCGCTCGAGCAATACCGCAGCCTGTTCGATCTTGCCAGCCGCTACAGCTATCTGGCAGTGAAGAGCTATGATTATGAAACCGGGTTGCTAGGCAGCAGCCACGGCGAGCAGATCTTCAATCGGATCGTCGCCTCCCGTTCATTGGGCGACCTAACGGGCGGGGTGCCGCAGGCGACGACCAGCACCCTGGGCGACGCCGGACTCGCGGGCACCCTGGCCCAGGTGAACGCGGATTTCTCGGTCGCCAAGGGCCGGCTGGGCATCAACAACCCGGACCAATACGGGACCGTGTTTTCGCTTCGTTCCGAACTGTTCCGCTTGCTCAACAACTCCGCGACGACCAGTGACGACGACGCCTGGCAGCAGACGTTGGAGCAGCACATCGTGGCCAACGTGGCGGGTGACAGCGATGTCGCCAAGTATTGCCGCAACATCGCCAAGCCGGACGGAACGGCGGTGCCCGGGATCATCATTCCCTTCAGCAGCACCATCCAGCACGGTTTGAACTTCTTCGGCCTGGACTATGCCGCAGGCGATCACAACTACACACCGAGCAATTACGCCACCAAGATCTACAGCGTCGGCATCGCGCTTCCGGGTTACATCGGAATGGACAGCTACGCCACGGGCATTTCCGGTTCCGGAGCGGGGGACACCACCAGTACCAACGCCCTTGGGGCCACGCCCTATGTCTATCTGATCCCCTGCGGCAATGACAGCATGCTGGCGCCGCCGCTGGGCGATACCAACACGGCCCGCACGTGGACGGTGCAGGACCAGGCCTTGCCCTTGCCCTACAACCTCGGTGGCACGGATTTCAACAGCACCCAGTTTTTCGATGCTAATGGAACCCTCAGCGAGCAGCCGTGGATCGTCCGCAAGCATCAGGCCTTCCGACCGGTGGCCGATGCGACGATGTTCTACGGCAGCGTGCCTCAGGAGTTCACCAACACCCGTCTGATCGGCCGCAGCGTGTGGAACAGTCGCTGGAAGATCGTGATTCCGGCTTACACCCTGTTGAAGGACGAGCAGACCGGCCTCAACCGCTTTGCGGCGAGCGTGAAGGACATTCAGCTTTTCATCCGCACCTACTCACATTCCGGTAACTAATAGATGTTAGGCCTCTTGAATATTGCCATCCTGATTCCGGTCCCCAGACCCAGGTCGTTTCTCTGGAGACACCTGATTGCAGGCGAAGGGATCGTCCATATGGAGCGGGCATCTAACGCGGCGCTCCCTGATCCGCGGAACCCGCTTGGTCCTCGCCCAACCCGGTGGGGATCGTTTT
>JBIHZT010000619.1:0-2719 GCA_044240265.1 Luteolibacter sp.
TCAAATCCCATACGGCGGCCTAGGTAAATGGCCGGGCCGTCCGGGTCAAGGGGCGATTGCGGGGCGAAAAACCGGCCACCCGGCCATGATCCGACGGATGTCCGGGATATTTCTGAAAAATAGACGGGATGCTTTCCGCTGATCGTCCCAACAGGCTGCTGACAAAACGCCGCCGCCCTCGCCGGGGCAACGCTCGACTCCATCGAGACGCTGTTGCAAACCCGCCAGCACCACGGCAAGGAACTCACGCGGCAGGACCTCGTCGCGCTCAAAAAAGAACTCGTCGAAAAGGACGCGCAGGGCCTCATCGAGTCCATCAAACCCGACCGTAAGGTCGGTCATCAATGACCAGATCGCGCTCGCCGGGGCCGAAGCCACCGACCTCGGCTTCGGCCCGGAACGTTTCAGGAAATAGCCGCTACCAAAAAATTCCTTGGTTCCAAGCATCCGACCGATAGCATGTCGGGGATTTATCTAAAGCCATGAACTCAAACATCCCACCTCCCCACGTCACCGTTTCGGCACCCCCGACGAACTGGCGGCTCTACATGGAACTGCTCTCGCTGACCGTCTTCATTTTCCCCCTCGGCCACATCGCCGGGCCGCTCGTCCTGTGGCTGGTGAAAAAAGACACCATCCCCGAGGTCAACGAAGAGGGAAAACGGGTCCTCAATTTCAACCTCTCATGGACGCTGTGGAGTATTGTCACCTGCGGCCTCGGTTTTGTTGCATGGATCATCATCGACATCATTTCCATCCTCAAGGCCGCGAACCGCGAGTCGTTCAATCACCCGTGGACCATCCGGTTCCTCAAATAGCAGAAACGTCTATCGATCCCCCGCCAGCGTGGATGTGGGACACTCTCCGAAAAGGGTCCGGTAGTTTTTCGAGAAGTGACCCATGTGCCAGAAGCCCCACTGGAGAGCCAGCTCCTTCACCACGCCCGATTCCGGTTCCGCTGCTAGAAGCGCGCGCCGGACGCCGTGCAGCCGCTGATGGCGGATAAATGCGTTCGGGCCAATGCCCAGGGAGCTGCGGAACAACACCTCCACTCCGCGCGCCGACATCCCTAGAGCATTGCCCACATCCTCCAGCCGGATCGGCTCATGGACCGACGTCTTGATGAATTCCCGCGCCTGCCGCAAGTGCTTCAGCCTCCCCGCGATCCGTCGCTTGGGAAGTGGCACGGAATGACCGAAGCGCAGTGTGCACAAAAACTCTTCCAACAGCGACCGCTCCACCTCCCGGCGTGCCGCCGACCCGACGAACGGGCCGCCCGGATCTAGAATTCCATCCATCACCGCCGACAGCAGGAGCCGCAGCCGGGCCTGCTCCCCCGCACCGACGCGTATGCCAGTCCCGGATCTCAGAACATGATCCGGAATTTCCGGAAACCACTGCTCCAGCGCCCGGTGAAACACAACCGTCGGCACCGTCAGCATCGCATTCGCATACCCTTCGGGCGTGTAGGCGTCCAGCTCGCCGCCGGGTGGGAAAAAGCCCATGTAACCGTCGCGGTGCGCTGTCGCGAAGTTGAACGAATGGCCGGTTTGGGGGCAGTTCGTCACAAAAATCAATGTATAACAATCCATCGGCATCATCCCGGTGAACAACATCGCCGGCCCGAGCTCCGCGAAATCCAGACAGATCTGCGGACACATCAACCGGGTGAGCCGGCTCGGCGACGGCCCCGAACTCAATTGGCAGGTTTCGAAATTCGCGCTGTGGATCGCCGCGGCGAGCTGCTCAGGGTTCGTCACCTGGAGCGAGGCGAATGGAATCTCCTGTTTCACAGGTGGATCTTTAGCGCCCTCGCCTTTGCCAGGACAAGGAATTTCAGTGCGGAATTGGGATAAGGTTTTACCTCGATCCACAGCCCGATACCCGGTCAACTCATCACCGTCCGTTTCACGCGTCCACGATTTCCCCCCTTCCATCGAGTAGGCAATACTCCGAGCTATCCCAACCCTCGCGCACAAACACGACCTGATATATTCACAACCCTCTGTCACGAAAATGAAGTCAATCCACCTGCCCCTGAAGTTAGCCCTACTCATCGCCAGCGCTTCCGCCATCCACGCCCAAGGCAAAGAAGGCATGCTGCAACCCGGCACCACCACTCCCGGCACGGACGAGTGGCGATTCTCCTTCACTCCCTATCTATGGCTTCCCTCGGCGGATCTGGATGTGTCCACCCCCAGCCTGACTATCGGCAAACGCACCATCGGCGGCGAGTTCTCCGTCGATCAGCCATGGTGGGATACCCTTAGCGATTTCAACAGCGATTTCTATGTGCTATCCCTCTCCGGCCGCTTCGAGGCATGGAAGGGCGACTGGGGTGGATTTGTGGACGGCTACTGGATCTTCGGCGAGTCCACAACTAACAATAGCAATTCCGCGCTGGTTCTCCGCGACAAGGTCGCCATCACCACCGCCTCCAGCGTCACCAGTCGCTTCGGAACCGGACAGGTGAATTTCGGCCCGCAATATCTGCTCGGAAACGCCGCCTTGAACGACACCTCCGACGTCAATTTCATCCTCTACGGCGGCGGCCGGGTGAACTGGATCAGCAACGATCTCGACGGCACTCTCGACATCACCGCCTCAGCGGCACCCGGCGCGGTGACCTCCCAACTCGACTTCAGCAACAGCGACAGCCGGGCCTTCATCGAGCCGATGATCGGACTGAAAACTGTTTGGAATCTGGGCGACTCCTGCA
>JBIHZT010000665.1:0-2503 GCA_044240265.1 Luteolibacter sp.
CTTCGGCTGGGTGGAAAACGAAAACTGGGACTGCGATCTGGAAGCGTCCGTCGGCTGGGAGGTCGGTTCCGGCGTCATGATGAGCCTCGGCTACCGCGCCCGCGGCCAGTGGGAGGATGCTGGCTCCGGCAAGGACATTACTGCGGAAGGCTGGTTTCACGGTCCGGAGATCGGCGTGACCTGGCGGTTCTGATTCCTATGCACCGGAGGTTTTCTATCGTCCGCTACTCTGAAGATTCCGCTCGATCCCGAAGCAATGAGTCACATGCTACTAACTCGAGTTCTGAATTTATTACGCGCTCCATTCGCCATGCTCTCCCTGGCATGCTGCCCGTGCGTCGCACAGACGACCCATGAGGCGCATACGACCAATACCGGTGAGGACATCACCGCGCCGCTCGACCGTTTTGATTTGCGAATGCAGTTCAAGAGCCTTCCAGATGCCAGTTACAATGGCACTGAGTTCGATGATTTGAGCACCGAGACGCTGACCCTGCGAACCGATTTCCTGTTATTCAGAAAGCCGGATCAACTCGCCCTGCGTTTTGATCTGCCGCTGGAATGGAGCAACAAGCCGAACGACCAGAATCCGGCCGGTTTCACCGAGTTTGGGATGGGGGATTTCCTCGCACAGGCGATCTACGTGCGGGAACTCGATAACCGGTGGGCCGCAGGTGCCGGTCTCCAGTCGATCCTGCCCACCGCGACTGGCGAGGCCTTCGGCGACGGGAAGTGGCAGCTTGTGCCGACGGTCGGTGTTCGGGCGAGCTTGCCGGAAATCAGCGCGGGCAGCTACACGGGCCTGATCGTGCGGCAGTGTAGCAGCGTGGGCGGGCAGTCATCGCGCAAGGATATCAGTTACTTCCAGTTCGAGCCGCAGTTCAACATCGCCCTGCCCGGCCAGTGGTTCGTGAACGTCTCGCCGGAAATCAAATTCAACCTGATGACGGACGAGTGGTTCGTGCCCCTGGACATGATGGTCGGCCGGAAACTCGGATTACACTGGATCGCCTCACTCGAATATCAGTATGGACTGGTAAGAGATGATGACAGCTACAACCAGTGGCTGGAAGCCCGCGTCGGCTACTTTTTCTGATTCCATACTACCATTACAATCCTCAATTCAATCACTCCCATGAATCCAAACAGATACATCCTCCTCGGCGGAATGGCTGCCGCAGTCCTCACGGCCGCCTCGCCTTCCGCCCGTGCCCAGCACGTCACCGGTCAACCCGGCTCACCGAGCGCTACAACCACCATCCCCGGCAACCAACTCCCCGCCCCAGACCCGAAATTCGGCGGCGTAATCAAGGACGACGCCCTGAGTTCGAAACCCTGGTGGGCACCGCGCATCGTGCCGCCCAAGGAGGCTCCCAACGTGCTGCTCATCATCACCGACGACTCCGGTTTCGGCGTGCCCAGCACCTTCGGCGGCGTTATCCCCACGCCCACGATGGACCGCGTCGCCAAGAGCGGACTGCGCTATAACAACATCCACTCCACCGCGCTCTGCTCGCCCACGCGCGCAGCACTCATCACCGGGCGCAATCACCATTCGGTCGGCTTCGGCGTGATTTCCGAGCAGGCCACCGGGTTCCCCGGTTATAACAGCATCATCCCCGAGGACAAGGCGACCATCGGCCGCATGCTCAAGGACAACGGCTACTCCACCGCATGGTTCGGGAAAAACCACAACACGCCCGCCTTCGCAGCGAGTCAGGTCGGACCATTCGACCAGTGGCCGAACGGCATGGGCTTCGAGTATTTCTACGGCTTCAACGGCGGCGACGCGAACCAGTGGCAGCCGAACCTTTTCCGCAACACCACCCAGGTCTATCCGTTCGACGGCAAGCCGGAGTGGAACCTCATCACCGGCATGGCGGACGACGCGATCGAATACCTCAACCGCATCAACCAGACGATGCCGAGCAAACCGTTCTTCGTGAAATACGCGCCCGGTGCGACACATGCCCCGCATCACCCGACCAAAGAGTGGGTGGACAAGATCGCCGCCATGCATCTCTTCGACGACGGCTACGAAAAACTCAGGGAGCGCATCTTCGAAAATCAAAAGAAGCTCGGCGTGATTCCGGCGAATACGCAGCTCGAACCATGGCCCGCGGCGATGCTCAAACCATGGGATCAACTCACGCCCGACGAACGGAAGCTCTTCATCAAACAGGTCGAAGTGTTCGCCGCCTACGCGGCTTACAGCGACGCCGAGATCGGCCGCGTGATCCAGTCGATCGAAGACATGGGCAAGCTCGACAACACCCTTGTCATCTATATCAACGGCGACAACGGCACCAGCGCGGAAGGCGGCCCGAATGGCACCCCCAATGAAGTCGCGTTTTTCAACGGCCTCGCCGTCCCCGGGGACGTGCAAATGAAATGGTATGACGTCTGGGGCACCGAGCAAACCTACAACCACATGTCCGCCGGCTGGTCATGGGCGTTTGACACGCCGTTCAGTTGGTTCAAGCAGAACGCCTCCAAGCTCGGC
>JBIHZT010000306.1:0-5215 GCA_044240265.1 Luteolibacter sp.
CATACATGACAACGCGCATAAATTGAACGGCGGAAATCCTGTCTTCGACCGGCCTTGCCCGCCACGAGGCCACATACTCGGATGTCTGCTCGTCCAGAGTTCCGACCGAGAACGCCGCGCGATCCAGCTTGTCGGGAGGAGTCTCTGATAGGGGCGATGTCGGAATGGAAACCATGCCTTGAACTACCCTTTCAGAGAGACCCTGTCGAACAGAAAGCCTGATCAGACCTTGGCTTCAACCGCCGCCTTCGGGTCCTTGTAGGTGGACTGGACGTAAACCTCGCGCAGCAGCTTGTGCTCGATCTGGCAGGGGCTGTGGGCCATGAGGTCGGCTCCCTTGTTGTTTTTCGGGAAGGCGATCACCTCGCGGATGCTGTCCTCACCGGCGACCAACATCGCGATGCGGTCGAGGCCGAGCGCGAGTCCGCCGTGCGGCGGTGCGCCGAAACGGAAGGCATCGAGAAGATGGCCGAACTTGATTTGTTGTTCTTCCGGACCGACGCCGAGCACGCTGAACATCTGCGCCTGGAGATCTTTTTCGTGGATCCGGATGGAGCCGCCGCCGAGTTCATAGCCGTTGAGCACGACGTCGTAGGCGACGGCGCGGACATTGGCGTAGTCGCCGGCTTCGAGCAGAGCGATGTCATCGGGATGCGGGCGGGTGAAGGGATGGTGAACGGCGGCCCAGTGGCCGGTCTCCTCGTCATGGGCGAGCAGTGGGAAATCGACGACCCACAGGAAGTTGAATTTCGTGGAGTCCTTGTTGAGCTCCATCATCACGGCGCATTCCGAACGGACGCGGCCGAGGATGGTGCTGACGCTGTCGCGCGATCCGGCGGCGAAGAAGACGATGTCGCCTTCCGCGAGATCGAGCTTGGAGACGACGTTGGCTTTTTCCGAGTCGGTGAAGATCTTCCAGAGCGGGCTCTTGTATTCGCCGTTTTCGAGCTTGATGAAGGCGAGGTTTTTCACCGGGAGCCCGGCTTGCACCGCGATCTCGTTGAGGCGGTTCATCTGGCCGGTGGTGATGGTGGCGAAGCCCTTGGCATTGATGGCGCGAACCACGCCGCCGCCGTCGAGGATGCCGCGGAAGATCTTGAACTCGGTGGTGGCGAAGACATCGCCGAGGTCGGTGATTTCCATGCCGAAGCGGGTGTCCGGTTTGTCGGAGCCGTAGATGTCCATCGCGTCCTTGTAAGTCATGCGCGGGAAGCTGGCGGGCACTTCGATGCCGAGGCCGGCCTTGAACATCGAGCCTAGCAGACCCTCGACCAGCCCGATGATGTCGTCCTGATTGACGAAGCTGGCCTCGATGTCGATCTGGGTGAATTCCGGCTGCCTATCAGCGCGCAGGTCCTCGTCGCGGAAGCAGCGGGCGATCTGGAA
Organism: Luteolibacter sp.; assembly: GCA_044240265.1. Classification (GTDB taxonomy): domain Bacteria; phylum Verrucomicrobiota; class Verrucomicrobiia; order Verrucomicrobiales; family Akkermansiaceae; genus Luteolibacter. The sequence continues at coordinate 1,387 of JBIHZT010000306.1, forward strand.
ATACTTCTCCATCCCGGCGACCATGAGGAGTTGTTTGTATTGCTGCGGAGCTTGTGGCAGAGCGTAGAACCGGCCGGGGTTGAGGCGCGACGGCACTAGGAAATCGCGGGCGCCTTCCGGTGTCGGGTTCGAGAGAATCGGCGTTTCGATTTCATAGAAACCGGAGTCATCGAGGTAGCGGCGCGCGGCGGAGGTGATCACACTGCGCTGGCGGATGTTCTTGTTCATGCGCGGGCGGCGCAGGTCGAGATAGCGGTATTTCATCCGCAAGTCTTCGTTGGAGAGCTCCTTGTCGAGTTGGAACGGCAGCACGTCCGCCTTGTTGACGATGGTCAGTCCGGTGGCGACGATTTCGATCGCACCGCTGGCGATCTTCGCATTCTCAGAGCCTTCGAGACGCTTGGAAACGCGACCGGTCACCTGGACGACGTCCTCTTCACGCAGCGTGTGTGATAGAGCGGAGACCTCGGGGTTTTCATCGGGATGGAAGACACACTGGGTCAAGCCCTCGCGGTCGCGCAGATCGATAAAGATAACACCGCCATGGTCGCGGGCGGAGTTCACCCAACCGATGAGCGTGACGGTTTGGCCGATGTTGGAGTCGCGGAGTTCGTTGCAATGATGAGTGCGCATGTTGGAAAGTAATTGAAGATTTTTTTAACCGCAGATGAACGCAGATGGACGTTCATAAGAGGAAGATTTACGGGGCTTTGCGGCGGATGAAATTTTGGGTGGTCGCGACTACCCGGCGGAATTCGAGTTTGGAATTTTTAAAATTGAGAATCAGACCCACGGGGAGTCCGGTGATTCTGAGATAGTTGAGCATTTGTCCGATTTCGTGGTCGGTGATGCGTTCGATGACTTTGTATCCACGATCACCAGTCCGAAGGCGATCAAATCGGGAATATGTTCCGAAACTTGGACTCCACGGTAATTGAGGGGATAGCGGGGCTGCTGGAGAAACGGGATGTTTCTATAGCCAAATTCCACAACCAGAGAGTTTTCATAGGGCTTCTCATGAAACCCGTGTCCGATCTCATTCAACACATCAAACGCAGAGCCAATAATGGCATCGGTCTCTTTCTTATATGAAAAATCTGCGTCCATCTGTGTTCATCTGCGGTTGAATTCTCTTTCCTCTTCAAGCCAGCAACGGGCCGTCGGGTTGCAACAGCCGGTCGGTGAGCCAGTCGATGGCGGTTTCCGCGTGGCCGGATTCTTCGATGCGGCTGGCGAGGATCTTGAGTTTGAGCTGGGGATACTCCTCGCCGACGATGAGGGCGAAGCGGGCACCGCATTTTTCGGCGCTTTGGAACTGCTTGCCGACCTTGGCATTGCCCATCGGCAGATCGACGGAAATCCCTGCGCGGCGGAGGCTGGTGACGAGTTGGAGGGATTCGGCGCGCTTCGTTTCATCCGCGACGACGACGTAGATGTCGCAGGCGGCGGCGTTGCGCTGGAGCCAGACTTCCATCTGGATCGCGGTGTGGGTCGTCTCCTCGATGAGGTTGCGGATGACGTAGTCGCCCATCGCGAATCCGGTGGCAGGCATGTCCACGGCTCCGTCGGAGATGGTGGAAATGAGCGTGTCGTAGCGACCACCGCCGGCGACGGCTCGCATCGATTTCTTCGCATCGAAGACTTCGAAAACGATGCCGGTGTAGTAGGCGAGTCCGCGGACGATGGAGAGATCGAGTTCGACGAAATTGGCGAAACCACGGGCGGCGAGGTCCTCGCGGATCGCGAGATAGGCGGCGGAGGCGTTCGCGGGATCGGCGATGAAGGCGCGGACGCCTTCGGGAGTAAGTGAAAACGCGGCGAGTTTCTGCACCAGCACTTCCGGTTTCTCGCGCTCGATCTTGTCGATGATGCTGAGGAAATCCGGGATGCGTTCCTCGGGAATGCCGTTGGCTTCCGCGAAATCGATCCACGCCTGGCGATCCGACACGCGGACGATGAAATCCCCTTCGACAAAGCCGAAGGCCAGCATTGTCTCGATCGCCAACGCGATCAGTTCCGCATCAGCGGCCGGTCCTCCCTCGCCGAGGATGTCCACATTGAACTGGTGGAACTCGCGTCCCCTGCCCTTTTGCGGCTTTTCATAGCGGAAACACTGGCCGATCTCGAACCACTTGAGCGGCTTCGGGAAATCCCGCTGGTGCTGGGCGACGATCCGCGCAAGCGAGGCAGTGACTTCCGGGCGGAGTGTGACATCGCGGCCGCCCTGGTCCTCGAAGCGGAAAAGTTGGGTCGAAATCTCTCCACCGGCCTTTTTTAAATAGAGCGCGGTGTCCTCGACGATGGGCGTCTCGTATTCGACGTAGCCGCAGCGACGGGCCACGCCGCGCCAGGTCTCGAACAAATAATTGCGGACCGCGCATTCACGGGGAGTGAAGTCGCGGAATCCTGGAAGTGCTTGGAAAGTAGGTCCTGCCATGGGCGGGTGGCGAGGATGCACGCCGTTTCCGGCAATTCAAGACGGGATTGAAAAGAGTATTCGGGGCTGATTCACAAATACTTGTCCGTCACCGCGCCTTCGCTGGCGGTGGAGACGAGCTTGGCGTATTTCGCAAGGACGCCTTGGGTGTAGCGCGGCTCTGGCTGAACCCAGGCGGCTTTGCGCTTGGCGATTTCCTCGTCGGAAATGTTCACGTCGATGCGGTTGGTGACGGCGTCGATGGTGATCTGGTCGCCTTCTTCCAGGATGCCGATGGTGCCACCGAGGAAAGCCTCCGGCGTGATGTGGCCGACGACAAATCCGTGACTGCCGCCGGAGAAGCGGCCGTCGGTGATGAGCGCGACGTCCTTGCCGAGGCCCATGCCCATGACGGCGCTGGTGGGTCCGAGCATTTCACGCATGCCGGGGCCGCCTTTCGGGCCTTCCATGCGGATGACGATGACGTCGCCCTTGACGATTTCCTTGCCGAGAATGGCCTTCATGGCGCAATCCTCGGAGTTGAAAACGCGCGCGCGTCCGGTGAAGAGCTCGCCTTCCTTGCCGGAAATCTTGGCCACCGCGCCGCCTTCCGCGAGGTTGCCGTAGAGCACGCGCAGGTGGCTGTCTTTTTTGATCGGGTTGGAAAGCGGGCGGACGATCTGCTGGCCTTCTGGATACGGCGTGCAGAATTTCTCGATGTTTTCGCGCATGGTGCGGCCGGTGACCGTCATGCAATCGCCATGCAACAGGCCGCCATCGAGCAGAATTTTCATCAGCGGAACGGTGCCGCCGATGGCGACGAGGTCGGACATGGCGTATTTCCCGGAAGGCTTAAGGTCGGCGAGCACAGGGACGTTTTTCCCGATGCGCTCGAAGTCGTCGATGGTGATGTCCACGCCCGCCGAGTGGGCGATGGCGGGGATGTGGAGCGCGGCATTGGTCGAGCCACCGAGCGCGATGAGCACGGTGATGGCGTTCTCGAAGGCCTTCTTGGTGAGGATGTCGCGCGGCTTGATGCCGAGCTTGAGGAGATTAAGGACGGCGGCGCCGGCGTCGAAGCAATCGCGCATTTTGTCGTCGGAAATCGCGTTCTGGGCGGAGCTGTTCGGCAGCGACATGCCGAGTGCTTCGATGGCGCTTGCCATGGTGTTCGCGGTGTACATGCCGCCGCAGGAACCGGCGCCGGGGATGGCGTTGGCCTCGACGGTTTCGAGCTCGGCGTCGGTGAATTCACCGTTGGCGTGTTTGCCGACGGCCTCGAAGACAGAAACGATGTCGAGGTCCTTTTTCTCGCCTTTGACGACGGCGCAGCCGGGAAGGATGGTGCCGCCGTAAACGAAGACGGACGCGCGGTTCATGCGGGCCATCGCCATGAGGCAGCCGGGCATGTTC
>JBIHZT010000307.1:0-5211 GCA_044240265.1 Luteolibacter sp.
CGCTGAAGTTCTCATACATCCGCATGAACATGCGGAACCGCTCCTTGTCGTCGCCCTGGAAGGCGAAGCGCCGGTCCACCACCCGCGAGATACAGTGATAGAACACCGGCTTCGCCGCCGCCATCGACGGGCTCGTCGATTCCGCCGTCAACTCCGCCATCCGTTCCTTCCCGGGAACAATCCAACGCCTTCGTGCCATGCCCTTTGCCTAGCGGCCGCCGGAAAAAACGCAAGCGGATTTCCTGTTTATTTCGGTCCGTTTTTATTGTGATCCGTTTTATTGAGTTCGACGTGCCGAAGATCATCGCGCTGAATCCTGAGAACTTCTCGGAAACCTATCAAGCCTCGGTATGCGGCGAGGTCCGGGGATGATTGCCGCTAGTCTGATTTGAACGACTCCTCCGCCTGTCGCTGCCGCAGTTCGAAGCGCCGCGTTTTCCCGCTGACGGTTTTGGGGAGCTCAGGGACAAACTCGATTTCGCGGGGGTATTTGTAAGGGGCGACGAGATGCTTGCAGTGGTCTTGCAAGGCGCGTTTGGTGGCGTCGTCCGCGGTGTGGCCATCGCGCAGGACGACGAAGGCCTTGACGATCTGGCCGCGGACTTCGTCCGGCTTGCCGATGACGGCGACGTCGAGCACGGCGGGGTGGGCGGTGAGCGCGCTCTCGACCTCGAAGGGGCCGATGCGGTAGCCGGAGCTCTTGATGACGTCGTCCTTGCGGCCGATGAACCAGAAACAGCCGTCGGCATCGCGGGTGGCGCGGTCGCCGGTGAGGTAATACTCGCCGCGGAAATGGTGGCCGGTTTGTTCGGGGTTTTTCCAATACTCCTTGAAGATGCCGGTGGGGCGGCGGGCTGGCAGATAGATGGCGATTTCCCCTTCCTCGCCATCGGGCACGGGGAGCAGATCTTCGTCCAATAGGCGCACGTCATAACCCGGCGTGGCGCGGCCCATGGAGCCGGGCACGACCGGGAAACCGAGGGATTTGAAATGGCCGATGAGGATGACGGTCTCCGTCTGGCCGTAACCTTCGTGGATGGGCAGGCCGGTGAGTTTCTCCCAAGTTTGGAAAATGCTCGGGTTGAGCGGCTCGCCGGCGGTGACACAGTGGCGGAGGTGGGGAAACGAGCGCTGGCTGAAATCCTCGCGCACCATCATGCGCAGCGCGGTGGGCGGTGCACAGAGGCTGTTGATAGGATATTTCTCCAAGAGGTCGAGCGTGTGGCTGGCGGAGAATTTCCCGCGCGCATCCATCACAAACAGGCAGGCGCCGCAATGCCACGGGCCGAAGAAGCTGGACCACGCCGCCTTGGCCCAGCCGAGGTCGGCGGTGTTCCAATGGAGGTCGCCGGGGTGGAGATCGAGCCACAAGCGGCCGGTGACCTCGTGGCCCAGGCCGCAACTCGCCTGGGTGTGCAGCACCATCTTCGGCCCGCCGGTGGTCGCGCTGGTGAAATAGATGATGCCGGAATCCGACGCGCGGGTGGCCGGTGCGGAAAATTCCAGCGGAGTGCGGACGAGCGCTTCGGAGAAATTCCGCCAGCCTGATAGCGGCTCGTCGATCTGCCAGCGAATGCCTTGGAAATCCGGGAGCTTGGCCGCGCCCTCCGCATCGGTGATGACGGCGTGGATGTTTCCCGTTTCCAGCCGATAGGTGAGATCGTGCGGCGTGAGCTGCGGCGTGCAGGGGACGGGCACCGCGCCGAGGCGGGTGAGTCCGAGCATGGCGATCCACCACTCGGGCACCCGCGGCAGCAGGATCATCACCGGGTCGCCGGGGCGGATGCCGGATTCCTGAAACGCGCGGGCGGCGCGCAGGCTGAGATCGCGCATTTCCGCGAAGGTGAAGCGGCGGGTTTCGGTTTCCTGCTCGTTCACCCACCAGAGGGCGGGCGTGTCAGGTTGCACGGCGGCCCAGCGATCGAAGACCTCGGTGGTGAAATTGAAAAACTCGGGTGGCTCCTTCATTGGATCGCGTCTCCTTGAGATTTTGATCAAACGAGAAACCCCGGGAAGTCGCTGCCCGCTTGTTTGCAATCACTGCGCATGCGCTCGCATCGGCCGGCGGCTCCTTGCCATGCCTTGCCGGAAACGCGACAAGGCGGGCAATCCCACATCGCCATGCACGCCACCGCCACCCCGCAGTCGATCCACAAAACCCCTGACGCCGCCGGATATTATGGAAACTACGGCGGCGTGTTCGTACCTCCCGAGCTCGAAGGACCGCTCGCGGAGGTCCGCAAGGCTTACGAGATCCTCTCGCGCTCGCACGACTTCATCGAAGAGCTCCGCCGCATCCGGAAACATTTCCAAGGGCGGCCCACTCCCACCTATCACGCCGCGCGGCTTTCGAAAAAGCTCGGCCGGTCGCAGATCTATCTGAAGCGTGAGGACCTCAACCACACCGGCGCCCACAAGCTCAACCACTGCATGGGCGAGGGCCTGCTCGCCCGCTACATGGGGAAAAGGAAACTCATCGCGGAAACCGGCGCCGGCCAGCATGGCGTGGCGCTGGCCACCGCGGCCGCTTACTTCGGGCTGGAGTGCGACATTTACATGGGCGAGGTGGACATCGCCAAACAATCGCCCAACGTGGCCCGCATGCACATCCTCGGTGCCCGCGTCATCCCCGTTAGGCACGGCCTGCGCACGCTCAAGGAGGCGGTGGACTCCGCGCTGGTCGCCTACATTGAGGATCCGGTGGAGCAGATTTACTGCATCGGTTCCGTCGTCGGGCCGCATCCGTTCCCGATGATGGTGCGGGATTTCCAACAGGTCGTCGGCATCGAGGCGCGCGAGCAATTCCTCGAAATGACGGGCAACCTGCCGGACATCGTCACCGCCTGCGTCGGCGGCGGCAGCAATGCGATGGGCATGTTCGCCGGGTTCATCGAGGATCCGGTGGAGCTTCACGGCGTGGAGCCGCTAGGCAAAGGTACCACGCTCGGCGAGCACTCGGCGACGATGACCTATGGGATGGAGGGCATCATCCACGGGTTCCGTTGTTATCTTCTTCAGGATGAGAATGGAGAACCCGCGCCAGTACACTCGATCGCCAGCGGGCTGGATTACCCCGGCGTCGGCCCCGAGCACTGCCATCTGAAAGACAGCTGCCGGGTGAAATATGTGACCGCGATGGACAAGGACGCGGTGGAGGCGTTTTACGTGCTCAGCCGCAACGAGGGCATCATCCCCGCGCTGGAAAGCGCGCATGCCGTGGCCCACGCCATGCGCCTCGCCCGCGAAAATCCGGACATTGCCCGCACCATCCTCGTCAACCTCAGTGGCCGCGGCGACAAGGACATGGACTACATGATCGAGCACTACGGCACGGGTGATGAGTTCAGGATTTAGGTGGAAAATCTGAGACATAAAAAAGCCTCTCGTTTGCACGAGAGGCTTTTGAAAGGGCTTGGCGGTTGGAAACCGCCGCCACGTTTTAGCGCGCGGCGCGGTCTTCGGTGCCTTTACTTGCCCGCTTGCGGACGTTGGCGTCGAGGATGCGCTTGCGCAGGCGGATGTTGAGCGGAGTGGCTTCCACGAGCTCGTCGGCATCGATGTATTCGATGGCGCGTTCCAGGGAGAAACGCAGCGCCGGAGTGAGCTTGGAGGTCTTGTCCTTGCCGGACGAACGCATGTTGTCGAGGTGCTTTTCCTTCACGGGGTTGACCGGAAGGTCGCCGACGCGTGGGTTTTCACCGACGAGCATGCCGCCGTAAACCGCATCGCCGGGTGCGACGAAGAGGATGCCGCGGTCTTCGAGCGTTTGCAGGGAGAACGGGGTGGCGGTGCCGGAATCCATGGAAACAAGCGTGCCGGTGGTGCGGTTCTGGATGTCACCGGCGTGCAAGGCGTATTCCTTGAACAAGTGGGACATGATGCCGTGGCCGGACGTCAGGTTGACGAGCTCTGTCTCGAAGCCGATGAGGCCGCGAGTCGGGATGGTGGCTTGGATGAAAACGCGGCCGGAAGCCTCAGTGTCCATGTGCTCCATCAGGCCCTTGCGGTTCATGAGGATTTTCAGGATGCCCTGAGTGTAGTCGCCCGGAGCTTCGACGTAGAGTGTTTCGTATGGCTCGAGCAACTTGCCGTTGTCGTCGCGGCGATAGATCACGACCGGACGGGAAACGAGCACTTCGAATCCTTCGCGGCGCATTTGCTCGACGAGCACGGCGATCTGCATGGCTCCACGGGCGGAGACGTTGAAGACGCCGGAAGTGTCGGTGTCCTCGACGGTGATAGAGATGTTGGTTTTCAACTCGCGCATCAGGCGGTCGCGGATGGCGCGGGAGGTGACGTGTTTGCCTTCCTTGCCGGCGAGCGGGCCGTCGTTGATGGAGAACTGCATCGACACGGTTGGCGGGTCGATGGCGACGAATGGAAGCGGCTCCTGATCGGCGTTGCCGGCGATGGTTTCGCCGATGTCGATGTTTTCAATGCCGGCGGCGATGCCGACGATGCCGCCTGCGCCGCAACCGTCGGAGTCGGCAGTGGCAAGACCGGAGTAGGTAAAGGTTTTGAGGACCTTGGACTGAACTTTGGTGCCGTCCTGGCGGAGGAGGAAAATGGTATCGCCCTTTTTCACGCTGCCACCGAGGACTTTGCCGACAGCGACGCGGCCGACGTATTCATCCCACTCGATGTTGGAAACGAGCATGAGGAAGGGAGCTTCCGGATCGGCTTTCGGCTCGGGGATGTGCTCGATGATCTTGCGGAGAAGAGGAATGCAGTCCTTCCGCTCGTCGCCGGGATGGTCCATGAAATAACCGTCGCGGGCGGAGCCGTAGACGAAGGGGGCATTGAATTGTTCTTCGTCGGCGTCGAGGTCGAGGAAGAGTTCGAGCACCTGGTCGTGGACTTTTTCAGGAGTGGCGAGCGGGCGGTCGATCTTGTTGATGACGACGATTGGCTTGAGGCCTTCCTGCATCGCCTTGCGGAGCACGAAGCGGGTTTGCGCTTGCGGGCCGCCGGAAGCGTCGACGACGAGCAGCACGCCATCGACCATTTTCATGACGCGTTCCACTTCGGCGCCGAAGTCGGCGTGGCCCGGGGTGTCGACGATGTTGATGGTGTAACCTTCCCAGAGAATGGCGGTGTTTTTCGCCTTGATGGTGATGCCCTTTTCGCGTTCGAGGTCCATGGAGTCCATGGCGCGCTCGGTGGTGGCTTGGTTTTCACGGTAGGTGCCGCCCGCTTGGAGAAGCTGGTCGA
>JBIHZT010000308.1:0-5199 GCA_044240265.1 Luteolibacter sp.
ATTTTAACGGGATCGGCTCAGCATGAAGTTCCAACCCCGCGGCCAGCGCGAGGCGCCAGAAGACGCAAGACAGCAATCTGCGAAGCGGGGCGGTTATCAGGATTTGGCGGCACAAGCCACCCGACCGCAGCGATCCACGGTGGAAACCGCTCGGTCACGCATCATCTCCACCTTGATTCAAGGCCAATCCTGATATCATCGGTGCTCGGTTGGGGGGCTTAGCGGGCGGCCTCCACGTGGAATTCCTGCCAGGCGATGTTTTCCGCGTTCGGGGTTACGGGTGAGGTTTCCCAGGCAATCCAGCGGTAAGTGCCGAGGGAGGAGCCGGACGGTGCGCGGAGCGAGGCGGCGGTGAACTTGGCGGCGGGCAACGAGGCGGTGTCGATGCTCCCGAGCGCGGTGAACTTCTTGGCGTCCTTGACGTTCCAGCCGGGATCGGTCTCGGAATTGCTGCCATAGAGGGTGACGAGCTGGCGGCCGCGGTTGTCGTTTTGGTTAAACGACCACGAGCTGATGGCGGAGACAGCTTTTGCGGTGCCGAGGTCCATCTTGTAGATGCCAAGGTGGATGCCGTTAGCGAAAACCGCGCCGTATCCCGCGTTGAGGACGCCATCGCTGAGAACGTCAAGCGGATCGTTGTCCACTTTCTGGCTGGCGGTGACGGTGACTCCCTTTGAAAGCGACGGAATCAGCTTGGTGAATGCCTTCGCATCGTTGGCGGTCTCGGTGCCGATGAAGGGTGTGGCTGGCAGGGCGAGCTCGACGGGCTTCTGGTTGCGGATCACGCGGAGCTTGAGCGGCGCGCTGCCAGCGGTATTGAGCGCGGTGAAGAGCTGATTTGTGTCGGACACTTTCCGGCCGTTCACACCTTGGATGAGGTCGTTCTCGCGCAGGCCGGCTTTCGCGGCGGGAGAATCGGCCGGGACTTTGACGAGTTGCACGCCGGCGTCGTCCTTGCTCACGCCGAAGGCGGAAAACTCTTCGCCGGTGATGCCTTGCAGTGGCGCTCCCAGCCATAACAAGGTCAGCTCGGCCTTCGCCTGCGAATCGCCGCCAGGCATTTGCACAGCAGGGATCACCGGGGTTTTGGCGATGGCTTTGAGCGACGCTTTCTTCACGCCGAACTGGTCCATCGGGAAGTTTTTGAAACCGATCTTCAGCGCCGGGGAATCGTCCGCCACGCGGAAATCGCCGGACGCCGGATCGAGGAATTTCGGATCGCCCGCGAGCGAGTTGGCATCGCCGCCGGAGCCGAGGTTTTTCGCGCGGTCGGCCTCGGTCATGAAGAGGTTGCGGTCGATGAGTTTGCCCCAGCCTTCCGGTTGGCCTACGCCGGCGTGGGCTTTCATGGTGATGTTGTGGTGGAACTCGCTGGCGCTGTCGTCGAACCAGACGTGCGGGTGGAAACCGTTGTTCACCATGATGTTGTTGTAGGCTTTGCGGCCGTAGCCTTCGCGGAACTTGAGACCGCCGGCGAGCATGAGGTTGTTATAGATTTCGTAGTTGGAGGAGCCGTCGTCGAGGTCGATGTCCCAGCCGTGGTCGCAGCGCCAGCGGCTGTCGCGGATGACGGTGGGCTTGATGGCGTCGAGATAAGGGAGCTTGGGGTCTTTTTTGATTTCCGGCTCGGAAACGCCGCGGTGGTTGGAAACCCAGAAGCGGTCGCGGCCCCAGGAGTTGAACGAGCCGTGGTCGTGGGTTTCGAGCACGGTGTCGAAGACATCGCAACGCTCGATGAGATGGCCGCCCCAGGTGCCTTCGCTGACGTTGATACCTGAGCGGGCGCAATCGTAAATGGAGGTGTCTCTAACGGCGATCTTGTAGGCCATGGAAATCTGCACGCCGGCGGGTTGGCGCTCGACGCGGCCGATGCCGTGGATAAGGCAATCCTCGACGGCGGACTCGGCGGGATAGTTGTCGGTCTTCGGGCCGGGCGTGCGGTCGATCTTGGTGAGGTCGTTGGTTTGGCCATACTCGAAAAGCGGATCGCGCACGGCATCGGGATCGCCGACGAAGCATACACCGCTGCCGCCGGCGTCATGGATGTGGCAGCCTTTGACGAGGGCGTGGCGGTTGTAATTGTTGACGAAAACCGCGTTGCCACCGACCTGGTCGAACTCGCTGTCGAGGATGCTGACGTTTTCCGTTCCCGTGAGGAGCACCGCGCCGCCGCGATAGATCGTCCAATCCGAGCGCAGCAGCGGCTCCTTGGTATCCATGAAGGTGCGGGCGGCGTGGCGATAGGTGAAACCTTTGAGCGTGATGTGTTTCACCGCTTGTTTGGACGAGCCCTTGAATTCGACGAGGTGGCGGAGACGGACGACTTCGACGTTGGCCTTCGCGAGATCCATGCCGGGCTCGGGTTTGAAATAGAGCGTGTGGGTTTTTGCGTTGTGGAACCACTCGCCGGGGGCATCGAGTTCTTCGAAGATGTTTTCCACCATGCGGAATTCCGGATGCATGCCCATTTGGCGGTTGTTTTGCCAGCCGCCCTCGTAGGCGACGCTGCCATCCGGCTTTTTCCCGGTGATGCGGTAATGATAACCGCCCCAGCGTTGGGAATGCATGGTGTGGATGTAGCCTCCTGCAGGATCCGCCCATTTCGCGGCGCGCTCGTTGGAGAAGGCATCCGCTGAGTAGCCTTGATAGGCAGCGGTGGTTTTCTGTGGATCAAAGTTCGGATAGCGCGCCATGCGCTGGCGGCCGCCGTCGATGAAGAGTTGGTCGATGGCCAGGCCCGGCGGGGTGCTGGCTTTGAAAATGCCATCGCGATGAGATTCCCATTTCAAGTCGAGCTTCAAGCCGCCGCTGAGCACAGCTTTGCCTTCGTTGATGGCCTGATAGATGACTGGAAATTTTTCGGATCCCGAATCCGCCGGGGTGAAAAGCAGGGTTTCCGGCAGGTAATGCACGCCATCGGCGACGTGGATGGTGACGGCTTCCTTGTCGGCGAATTTGCGGGCGGCATCGCGGGCGGCGGCGAGGTTTTTGAAAGGAGCGGCCTGCGTGCCGGGGTTGCCGTCCTTGCCACCGGGCGAGACGTGGAAATCCGCCGCGTGGGCGGATAGGCCACAGAGGATGGCGAGCGGGAGATGGCGGAGTTTTGTCAGAGGCGAGTGAATCATAAGTGCGACGGATACGGCTTGTGTGGGAAGATGTTTCGGAATTTTGGCGGTTTGTGGGCTCACAGCCATCGCATAATGATGTGAGATGGGAGAGCGGTGATGTTCCCGATCTGGATCGACCATGGGAAGCCCATGGAGAGCGCTTCGCATTCACTCATTGGCTTTTCATGGGCATCAGCGGATCGGAGTCCGCCGCTCCAGAACTTCTGTTAACGGACCGGTGTAAAGCTGATGGCTTCGAGGCTGGATTTGGCGGAATCGCCCTCGACGAGCGAGACGCTGACTTTGTGTTTGCCGGGTTTGGAGAAGCTGATGACGCCGGTGCGGTAAGGTTTGTAAACGTGGCTGGCGGCTTGCTGGTTCTGGATTTTCACGCCCTCCGAGGTGGTGACGGACCAGACCGGGCGGCCTTCGCCTTTGTAGGTGAGGGCGACGTGATAGTCGCCGGCCTTGGCGACATCGACGTCCCACGCGGCCACGCCGCCGGGCTGCCAGTTGCCGACTTGCAGCGAGAATTTCCATTCGCCGAATTTCTCCATCCAGTCGATGCGTTTGCGTTCGGCGTTGGTGGCGGTGGCGAACTCGCAGGAGAACTTGGTGGCGATGTTCGGGTGGATGCCGAGGGTTTGGTCGATCTTGGGCTGCGCGCTGAACTTGAGCTCGATCAGGCCTGCGAGGCTGGAAACCGTGGCCGCATCGGCGGAGGCGGCGTCCACGATCGCCCAGTTGCCGGACTTGGCGATGGGCAGCGGTTTGGTGGAGCCGTCGTTGAGGCGCAGCGTGGCGGAGGCGATGTCGCCATCGATGCCGGGAAGGCAGATCCTGCGGTTGGCGGGCCAATCGAAGACGACGAGGTTGAGTGTGTTGCCGGTGCGGGTGACATCGCCCCATGGCTGGGCATGATCCCATGGCGACGGGCTCGCACCATAGACGACGGCGGAGTGTTGTTTCACCCATTTTCCGGCTTCTACCAGATATTCCGCGGCTTTGGCCGGAATGCGGCCTTTGCCGTCCGGGCCGACGTTGAGCAGATAGGTGCCGCCGCGGCCGACGGTGGAAACGAGGCGGTGGAGGATTTCCTTGGGCTCCTTCCAGTTCTGGTCATACCAGGCGTAGGACCACGAGTCGTTGGTGGTGTCGCAGGTTTCCCACAGGCCTTGGTGGCTGCGGACGGGCACTTCCATATCGCCGAGGCTGACGTAGTCGCCCATGCCGTGGCCGATGCGCGAGCAAAGCATGGCGTTGGGTTGTTTTTTCCTCACAAGTTCGGCGAGCGCCTTGACGTGTTCGACCGGCATGCTGCCCGGGGTGTCGAACCAGACGTAGGAAAGCTCGCCGTAGTTCGAGCAGATTTCATCCACCTGCGGGAAACATTTTTCTTTGAAATACGTGTCGAACGAAGCGGCCGAGCCGTCGGGGTTGGTGCCCGGGCCACCGGCGGCACCGGGTGCGGTCCAATCCTGGAAATGCGAGTAATAGAAGCCGAAGCCGAGACCGGCGGCGCGGCAGGCGTCGGCAAGTTCCTTCATCGGATCGCGCTTGAACGGGCTGGCATCGACGATGTTGAAGGGATGCTTGGATTTGAACATCGCGAAGCCTTCGTGGTGCTTGGAGGTGATGATGATCCACTTCATGCCAGCTTCCTTGGCGACGCGGACAATTTCCTTGGCGTTGAATTCAGCCGGATTGAACTCCTTGGCGATGCCCATGTATTCGTCGTTGGGGATCTGCATCTGGTTTTTGATCCACTCGCCGATGCCGTAGAAGGTCTTGTCTTTCCACTGGCCGCCGAGGTGGGAGTAGAGGCCCCAGTGGATGAACATGCCGTAGTTGCCATCGCGGAAAAGTTCGGCGCGCTTGCTGCCTTCGACGCCCTCCTTGGCGCTGCGGTCGCCCCACATTTTGTCCATGGATTCTTCTGCGGAGAGCGGCAGAGCCAGAGAGGCGAGTGCGAGATAGGAAAGAAAGGTAGAAGCAAGCTTCATAGCCGTTAGATCTTGGCGTGTCGGTATCATAAGGTGAATTCTGTGGGATGAGTTCAAGGGGCAGGTAGATTCGGTTCAAGGAGCCACCC
>JBIHZT010000404.1:0-4328 GCA_044240265.1 Luteolibacter sp.
GATGCCGCTCTCTTTCGGCATCACCATGCTCGTATTCAAATTCTTTGGCATCAGCGTCAATTCCATGACCCTTGGCGGCCTCGCTGTGGCTATCGGCATGGTCGTGGACGATGCCATCGTCGATGTGGAAAACGTCTTCCGGCGATTGCGGGAAAACGCCGCCCTCGAAAACCCTCATCCTCGCCTGACAGTGATCGCCAGAGCTTCCGGCGAAGTCAGAAACTCGATCCTCTATGCCACGATCCTGATCATTCTGGTCTTCCTGCCTCTGCTAGGACTCTCCGGCGTGGAGGGCAAACTCTTCGCACCCATCGCCATCGCCACGATTATCTCGATGATCGCCTCGTTCATCGTCTCTCTCACCGCGATTCCCGTGCTGTGCTCGTTCCTTCTCAAACCAAAGGAAGGACACGAACACAAGGACGGGCCGATCACACGCGTGATGAAGTGGCTTCTTGAAAACACCCTGCTTCGTTTCGGTCTCAGTCAGCCCTACGTGTTGCTAATACTGGTTCTGCTCATCGTCGTCGGCGCGTTCTCGCTCTATCCCAAAATGAACAAGGACTTCCTGCCGAAGTTCCGCGAGGAAACCGCACTGGTCGCCGCCACCACGGCCCCAGGCACCTCGCTCGACGAAATGAACCGCATTTCGGATGTGCTCGAACAACAGATCCTATCAGTCCCCGAAGTGCGCCAAGTCGGTCGCCGTCTCGGCCGTGCGGAACGCGGCGACCATGTCGTTCCCGTTTCCAGCGTCGAGTTCGACGTGGACTTCAAAGAAGGCGGTGAATCCCACGGAAAGAAGGGCCGAAGCCGCAAGGAAATCCTCGATGACATCAACGCGAAGATCAAAACCGTGCCGGGCGTGTTCGGTGTGGTGAGTGGACCTCTTGCAGACCGCATCGGCCACATGCTCAGCGGCGTTTCCGCCCCGGTGGCCGTCAAAATCTTCGGTCCGGATCTGGAGAAACTGCGGGAGATCGGGGTTGAGGTGCAAACGGTTGCCAAAACGATTCCCGGCTTCGAGAACACCAAGCTCGACCAAACCTCAGCTATTCCTCAGTTGCGCATTGAAGCCGACCGGGATCGCTCCCAGGCCTATGGCATTGCTCCGGGACATTTGAACGAACAACTCGCGGCACTCGTCGGCGGCAAGGAAGTCGCCGAGTTGCGCGATGGCCAGCGTTCGGTGAACCTTGTCACACGCCTGCCTCTCGAATGGCGCGATACGCCGGAGAAAATTTCCGAGCTGCCGGTGGAAACCACGAACGGCCAGCGTATTCCCTTGTCGCTCGTATCGGAAGTAAGGGAAGCCAAGGGGCCGAATGTGATCTTCCGGGAAAACAGCCAGCGGCGCTTCGCCCTGGCCATCAACCCGACGGTTCGCGACGTCTCCAATCTCGTCGTGAAGCTTCAGGAAGAGATCGCCACCAAGGTCAAACTCCCCGAAGGCTACTTCATCACGTTCGAAGGCGAGTTCCAGGCCCAGAAGGAAGCAACAACGCGTATCGCGATCTTCACCTCGGTGATTCTGCTGGTGATCGGCTTCCTGCTCTTCGGCTACTTCCGTTCGTCGTTCTTCGCTGTCCAGGTGTTGTGTGACATCCCGCTCGCCATCGTCGGCGGTCTGGTTTTCACATACTTCAAACTCAACAATATCAGCATCGCCACACTCGTCGGCTTCATCGCCGTGGCCGGTGTGGCCGCGAGAAACAGCATCATGCTCATCTCCCACTATCTGCATCTCATGCAGCACGAGGGGGAGAGCTTCACCAAGCAGATGGTCATCCGCGGCACCAAGGAACGTCTCGTTCCCGTGCTCATGACCGCGCTCGCCGCAGGCATCGGACTCATCCCGCTGGTGCTCGCCGCCGACCAACCGGGCAAGGAAATCCTCCATCCGGTCGCCGTCGTCATCGTCGGCGGGCTGATCACCAGCACGCTGTTAGGACTCGGGGTCACACCCACCGTCTTCTACACCTTCGGACGCAAGGCCGCTCAAAAATCCATCGAGAACGAATCCCCCGCATCCCACTGAATTTCCATTGCGGCGGAGCGTCACACTCGGCGTCACGCCGCAACGGCAACTGAAAACACAAACCAACCGAAACCAACAAATATCATGAAAACCAACATCATCGCCCTCGCGGCGCTCATCGCCGGACTCACCTTTGCCAACGCGGCAGAGAAAATCAAAGCCCCCAACGGTGGACGCATTATCGACTCGGTAAAACCCAACGTCGAATTCCTGATCACTGCGGAAAAGAAGATCGAAATCCGCTTCCTGGACGAAGCCGGCAAGGTCGTCGCACCAGCCGCGCAAATCGTCACCGTCACCATGGGAGACCGTGCGAATCCGACCAAGCTCGCCTTCGCCAAGGATGGCGACAAGCTTGTCTCGGACAAGACCATCCCGGAAGGCAAGGAACTCCCCGTGGTCGTGCAAATCAAAAGCGCCCCGGATGCCAAGTCGGCCACCGCGAAGTTCAGCCTGAACCTAGCCAAGTGCCCGACATGCGAGCACGCCGAATACGCCTGCACCTGCGCCCATGGCGGTGAGGAAAAAGGCCATGAAGGCCACGACCACAAACCCGGCGAGAAACACGATCATTGATCGCAAGCCCGGCTCCCATCCCGTGACACACAGCGGGATGGGATACTTCCCCTGAAACACCTACCTGCCAAAATCATGAACCCGCTTCTATCCAGAACCATCCTGATGTTTGCCTTCGGCCTTCCGCTCGTTGCGGATGCTGCATCACCCTCCGTCAATCTCGATGTCAAATTGGAAGGAAAGGCGGACTACAAGGGATCTTCGACCAAGACCCAGAGCCGAACTCTGAACATCAAAATCGAGAACTACGGCAAGGACACAGTGCCGGATGTAAAGGTGAAGTGGTGGGTTTTCGGGCACAACATGAAGGACCACGACCTCATCATTCTCAAACAGGGTGAAAGCAAGGTGGCCATGCCCTCCAAAGGGAAAACCGAAGTAGCATCCACAGAGGTTGATGTCACCGGAACCCGCGAGCACAAGGTCACTTCCCGCAAGGGAGGCGGCAAAAGAGGACGGTCATCAACCAAAACCGTCCCCGCCTCAGGCCAGGAATATTACGGTTACGCGGTCGAAGTGTATTCAGGCATTACCCAAATCGCCGCTGAATACAGCAAACCGAGCATCAAGGAAAACCTGCATCCTTCGAAGGATTGATTGCCCACGAGCCACGCCTATCAAATGAAAACCAAAAAACATCCCGGCACATCGGGTCTATCGCGAAACAAGGATCTTCCCATCGACAGCTCCACCAAGGACCTGTTGTCGTTGATCCTTACCCGCACCTTCGTAGCTGTCGTGATCGGGATGTTGCTTTACACGTTGATCGAATTTCTGATCGACCGTCCTGCGGATGTTCCGGTGTTCATCACCCATCATGTCCTGCACGTCGCGGTGATCGGAGTGGCGGTTTGGGTGGTATCGTCCGTCCTTATCAGTCGTCTCGTCATCAAACCCGTGGATCATGTGTTCATCCATCTGCGCCGCGTGGCTTCCGGGCGGCTCGAATATCTGGACATCGAGGCAGGCTCCACACAACTGGGCGGCGTGATAGGTTCCTTGAACGCGCTGGTGGCCCGGCTCCGTCGGACACCGGAAGATGACTCGGTTTCACGCGCTCTGGATCATGTTCGCGAACTGCGGACGATGCTCAGTGCGCGGATAAACGAATCAGACGAAGCCAACGTGCCCGTCATGCGATTGGTCACCAAACTCGAAGGCGAGCTATTGGATGTCATGCAGGAGCATCCCGCCACTTCCTCCAATCCACTAGTCCCTTAACTCATCATGACTCTCGAATCAGAGCCTGTCAAAAACGCCTCCTGCGGCTGCGAGCACGGGCATGACGAGAGTTCGCTGCCTCGCGGATTTCTGGTGTCGGCCGCCGGCATCCTTCTCGGTGCTGGTTTGGCCGTCGGCTGGATGGAGATTGGCCCGGACTGGTTGAAAACCGTTGCTTTTGCACTCGCAACACTCTCCGGCGGCCTACTTGTCTTTCCTGCCGGGTGGAAGGCTCTGCTGGCACGGCGTCTCGACATGAACGTCCTGATGACTGTGGCTGTCGCGGGCGCATGGCTCATCGGCGAACACGCAGAAGCCGCCGCCGTCGTGTTCCTGTTCGCTCTATCAGAGTTGTTAGAATCCTGGGCCGCCACCCGCGCCCGGCGTGCGGTCGATACCTTGCTGGAACTTTCTCCCGCCACCGCCATCGTCATGGACCCGGATGGCTCAGAACGGGAAAAGCCGGTTTCAGAAATCGCCATCGGAACTAACA
>JBIHZT010000309.1:0-5191 GCA_044240265.1 Luteolibacter sp.
GGACCACCATCACCCAGCCCACCCAGGCAAGCCGTTCCGCAACGCCGCCGCATGGCTGGAAAACGGGGAAATCCGCCACCGCGTCTGGAAAACGCTGCTGCCCACTTACGATGTTTTCGACGAGCGCCGTTATTTCGAGCCGGGGGAGTCGTCGGAGCCGATCGTCTGGAACGGCCACCGCATCGGAGTGACAATCTGCGAAGACATCTGGACTGAGAACTACCTCCAACGTCCATTTTACGACCGCGATCCGGTGGAGGAACTCACGGCAAAAGGCATCGACCTGTTACTCAATCTCAGCGCCTCGCCATTTCACCTCGGCAAGCCCCTGCTCCGCCGGGCGATGATCGGCGGCATCGCCCGCAACGCCAAGGTCCCGGTCGTCTATTGCAATGCGGTCGGTGCGAACGACCAACTCGTCTTCGACGGCCACTCGCTGGTCACCGACGCGAACGGCCGCATCGCCAGCCAGCTTCCCGGCTTCAGTGAATCCTGCGTCGTGCTCGATCCGTTCTCACCGGTGAAAGACGACGCACCGCTAGATTCCTGCGATGCAGAGGAACTCTACCGCGCACTCGTGCTCGGCGTCCGCGATTACGTCACGAAATGCGGATTCTCCAGCGTCTGCCTCGGCCTCAGCGGCGGGATCGACTCCGCGCTCACCGCCGTGATCGCCGCCGACGCGCTCGGTCCGGACAACGTCCGCGGCCTGACGATGCCCAGCCCCTACTCGTCGCGCGGCAGCGTGGACGACTCGTTCGCCCTCGCCAAAGCCCTCGGCATCCGCTGCGACGAGGTCCCTATCAAAAACGCCTTCGAGGCCGTCAAGGCCACCATGCGGCCGGTTTTCGAAGGCAAACCCGAAGACGTCACCGAGGAAAACATGCAGGCCCGCATCCGGGGACTCATGCTCATGGCCCTTTCCAACAAGGAGAACCACCTGCTGCTGACGACCGGCAACAAAAGCGAGCTCGCCGTCGGCTACTGCACCATCTACGGCGACATGTGCGGCGGCCTCGCCGTCATTTCCGACCTGCCGAAAGTCCGCGTTTACGAAGTCGCCCGATGGATCAACCGCGAACGGGAAATCATTCCTTGGAACACCATCGACAAGCCGCCGAGCGCCGAACTCCGGCCCGACCAGAAAGACCAGGACACGCTCCCGCCCTACGAGATCCTCGATAAAATCCTCGAACTCTACGTGGAGAACCAGCTTTCCTCGGATGAAATCATTTCCCGGGGTTTCGAGGAAGCCACCGTCCGCTGGGTCCAGCGCCGCGTGGACCTTAACGAGTGGAAACGCCACCAGGCGGCCCCCGGCCTGCGCGTGACCTCCAAAGCGTTCGGCATCGGCCGCCGGATGCCCATCGTCCAGCGCTTCGTCGGCTAAGCTTGCTAGAAATCCGCCGTCCATGAAACTCCCAGACGCCCTGAAAATCCTCGGCCTCAAAGCCGGCGAGGACCCGCGTCCCCATCTCGCCGATTTCAAGGAAGCCCGCGAACACATCGCCGGCATGGTCCGCAACGCTCCTAACGAAACACTGGCGGATCACTATCAGAAGGGGCTCATCGAGTTCGACCAGGCGCTCGCCGCCGTTCAGGAGCATTTGGAAGCCAGCGGCCTGGCCGCGCCCCCCCTGCCCCCACCTCCCGTGATCGAACCGAAGCCCTCCCCCCCGGAACCCGAGCCGGAAGAGGCACCGGACCAGCCCGCCGGACGGAGCCTTTCTTACTTCGCCTGGATTCTCATCTTCCTCACCGGTGCCGGCGGCGGCGGATGGATCTATTTTAAAAACGAACAGTCCAAGGAGGAGCAGCGCCTCATCCGGATCGCGTTTTTAGAGCGTCAGGGCTCCATCCTCGTGGAAAACCGCCGCTGGCAGGATGCGGCGGGCGCGTTTTCCGAAATCGAGCGGATTTCACCCGGGTCCGATCTCGCCAAGCGCGGCCGCCGCAGCATCGAAGCCGGCATGATGGAGGAGCAGACGCAGTTCGTCGGCTACTGGACCGGCCAAGCCATCGCGGAGTTGGAAAGCGGCCGTCTCGACGAGGCAACCGCAGCCGCACGCCAGGTCCTTGAGAAATTCCCAACCGAAAAGGAAACCGCCGCCATTCTCGAGCGCATCGCCGCCGCACGCGTCAGCCAGTCCCGCGCCGCCACCATCGCCGCCGCCCGCGAGGCGCTCGACCAACGGAAATGGTCGCTCGCGATTTCCACCGTCCAGCCCGTCCTCGCCACCTCCCCCGACCATCCGGATGCAAAATCCATCCTGGCAGACGCCACCGCCGCCCTTGAAAAATCCGCCGCCGACCAGGCAAAGGCCATGCAACTTCTGCGATTGGCCGTCGCCCGCGACCAGGGCCGGTTCGACCAACAGGCACTCGACTGGCTCCGCGAGGCCAGCTCTCTCGCCCCCGGGAATCCGGAAATCACCGCCCGACTCGAAAAGCTCTCCAGCTACTCCCGCACCCTGCGCGTCCCCGGCGACTTCGCCACTCCGGCGGAAGCACTCGCCAACGCCCAGGACCGCGACCGCATCGTGCTCGGCGCGGCGACTTGGAAAGGCCCGCTCGTCATCAATGCCGCCGTCGAACTGCAAGGCTCCGGCCTTACTGAAACGCGGGTCGAATGCACACCGGAAAACGGCAGCGCCATCACCATCGGCCCGAACGCCCGCGGCGCGCGGATCAGCGGCATC
Source organism: Luteolibacter sp. (assembly GCA_044240265.1). Classification (GTDB taxonomy): domain Bacteria; phylum Verrucomicrobiota; class Verrucomicrobiia; order Verrucomicrobiales; family Akkermansiaceae; genus Luteolibacter. The sequence goes on from JBIHZT010000309.1 coordinate 2,700, forward strand.
ACCTTTCGCCATGAGTCCTTCGCCGCTGGCACCGACCGCTTTTCCACAGCCCTCGTCCGCGGCGGCATCGCCACTTTTGCCGATTGCCGCTTCACTGAGGCGAGCGGCCACGGCCTCGCCGTCATCGAAGGCGGACAAGCCACCGTCAGTCGCTGCAGCTTCGTCGATAATGGCTGGAACGGAATCGCGGCCATCGGCCAAGGCACTACACTGGAAGTCCGGGACTCGGAATCGTTGAACAACTTCGAGCATGGCATCGAGTCCTGGGATGACGCCGCCGTCATCCTCATCAACAACCGCTGCGAGAACAATAGCCGCAACGGCATCCATACGGACAATGGTCTCGCCTCCGCCGCCATCGAGGGAAACCAACTTATCGCCAACCGCGAGTTTGGTTTGGTGCTCGACAGCGCCGCCTCCGGTAAAGTCTCCGGGAATACCGCGCGCTCGAACCTGCTCGGCGGCCTCGTCATCCGCACCGGCGCGGCGAACCTCCCCGTCACAGCCAACCAGTCCACCCTCAATCAAGGTCCCGGCCTGGTCTTGGAAAAAGGCCTGCCCCCGGCGTCCTACTCCGCCAATTCCATCACCCGGAACACCGGTCAACAGATCCTCGCTGCCGCGGAGCTGGCCGCTCCCACCGCGCCGGACGAGGCTTCCCCACGAGCCACCATCATCGCCGCCCCCCCCTCCCCCTAAGCCACCCGGGCTGCCGCCAGCGCTCTGGAACCCCCATGGCCGCTGGAATCCCCCGGTTTCCGGCGGATTTGTTCGTCCCCCCGAGCTAATCCGACTTGCCCTTAGTCCGTCGGCGAGGCATGGAGGGTCCGTGATGCGCGACCTATCAGCCAATCCGGCATGGCAGGAAAAGGATCTGGGGCTGCCGCTTCCGGATTCTCCGCACGCATGCTCGGTCTGCCTGCCCACTTGGGACTCGGTGGTCGGCTACGAGGAAGCCCGCGAAAAAGTCCTGAAAAAGTTGCGCACTGGCTATCCAAGATTTTTCAAACATCCCGTGGTGGAACGCCTGTTCGCAGCCGCCAAGGCGGAAGTCGCCGGGGAACACGAGGAGGTCATCGTGCTGCCCACGCGTGCATCGGTCCAGCGCGCCCACCGCTGGGTGGAGCGCATGGCCAACACCGCCGTTAGGATCACCAGCTTCCACGGACTCCAGGTCCTCGTCGTACCGGCGAAGGCCAAGGCGGACGCGAACGCCTACTGGCGCTTCTCCGGCGAGGTTGTCAGCAGTCGCCAGGCCCAGGACTTTCTGGATGAAAATCTCCGCGAGGGATCCAAGTCACATCTGATTTCCCGCTCGCTTGCGAAATTCACCGGAGCCTCACCCGACGATACCTTCATCTTCAGCAGCGGCATGGCTGCGGTCACCGCCGTCCTGCGCGCGCTTCCCGGAATGCACGCCGGCAAAAAAACACTGCAACTGGAATTTCCTTATGTGGATTGTTTGAAAGTCCAGGAACTCTTCGGACACGGCGTCGTCTATCTGAACGACGCAACCGGCGAGTCCTTCGACGAAGCACTCATGCGCATCCGTCAGGGTGAGTTCGCCGGAGTCTTTACCGAGGTTCCCAGCAATCCACTGCTGCGCACCGTCGATCTGCACCGCGTGGCCAAGGCTTGCGAGGACAGCTGCACCCCGCTGATCGTGGACGACTCCGCCACCGGCCCGCTCAATGTCGAAGCACTGCGATTCGCCGATGTGGTGACCAGCAGCCTCACCAAATGGATTTCCGGCGAAGGCGACGTCATGGCCGGCATGGCCAGCGTGCGCGCCAACTCACCGGTCGCCAACGCGCTGCGAACCTCCTTGAGAGCCGACGCCGCCGAAAGCGCGCCGCTTTACATCGCGGATGCCGAGGTGCTTCTCTCGAATCTCAAGGGCTATGCCAAGCGCATGAAGACCGTGAACGCCAACGGCCAGGCACTCGCTTCCTGGCTGGCGGGTCACGCCGCCGTCGCCGAAGTCTGGCACCCGTCGCTCACCCACACCGCCAACTATGACGCAGTCATGCGCAAGGGCGGCGGCTACGGGGGCTTGCTTTCCTTCGTTTTAAAAGCACCCAAAAAGACTCCCAAAGTTTACGACACCCTGCGCCTGAGCAAGGGACCAAGCTTCGGCACGCCTTTCACCATCGTCTGTCCCTATACCCTGTTAGCCCACTACCACGAATTGGAATGGGCCGAAGGCTGCGGGGTTCCGGCAAACCTACTGCGCGTCTCCTGCGGACCGGAGCCGATCGACACGATCATCGCCGCCTTCGAGGAGGCGCTCGCCCAAGCATGAGAAAGAATGACAGGTGGAGACGCCGTCAGCCAATCTATAATACCACGCGAAACAAAACCGCTCATATCTTCTTCCGCAGATCGCGCAGGCTCCACAACACTCCCGCTGCCGCCACGGCATCCCCACGAAGTCTACGGGCGCCGTCCTTGCGCTTCGGCCCGAAACGCTCCCGCGCGCTGGTGAATGCCTC
>JBIHZT010000311.1:0-5180 GCA_044240265.1 Luteolibacter sp.
GAAGGAGGAATTTTCCACTTACCGCGTGGTTTCCAAAAAGAACGGTGCCCTCGTTCTCGAAGCAGCGTTTGAAAAAGCAAAGGCCACCGTCACGATCCGCCGCGACGCCGCAGGACGCTTGCAGTTTTCCGGCAAACTTGACGCGACATCATCCGATGCGCTGGAACTCGCCCGTTTCCACTACCTTGACGGGTTGCTTCCAACTCCGGAAACGAATCTGCTTTCCATGCGCCACTACGAATTACCGGGCCGCATCATCAAGCCGACGGAGGAAGTGCCAGCTCCGCTGAAATCGAACTGGGGCTGGGACCGATTGAACGACCCCATCCACAGCCGGCCAAACATCGCGATCTCCGGCGACTCGGGCATGCTCGGCAGCGATTGGAACACGAGTGGATTCTTCTTTGGCTTCACCGGCCCCGGCTCCGCATTCGGCGAGTTGGGCATGCGCACCGCCGATCCGGCACCGACGTTTTTCCTCGCCGTCCTGCTCGATGCCATCCGCCTCGACCCAGGAAAATCGCGCGTGCTTGAAACGGCCACCATCTCCCATGGCGACAACCAACAGGAACTTCGCCATTGGATCGGTCTTTGCCGTGACGTTCTCGGACCCGCCAGAGTCAGGCCACCGCTGGTCGGCTACTGCTCGTGGTATCAGCTCGGCATAGGCGTGCAACCCGAGCACATCCGCCGCGCCTTGAACGGCTTCGCAAACTTTGAAAAACCGCCCGGAGGCCACACGATTCAAATCGACGATGGTTTCCAAGTGATGCCCGGCGATTGGTCGGGCCGGGGAGCATGGAAGGACGAACTCGACAAACTCCCGCAGGAAATGCGCTCGAAAGGTTTCATTCCCGGCATCTGGATCGCACCGACCGCCATCCACGAGTCCCATCCGATCGTCAAGGAGCACCCGGACTGGCTCCAGCGCGATGCCAAGGGCGAGCTTTGCATCACCTTTTACAATTGGCCTGCATTCAATGGCATGACGAAGGGAAACACCTATTTCCTCGAACCCGATCATCCCGGTGCCCGCGCCTTCATCCTCAAGACCCTGCGCGACCTCCGCGCCAAGGGCTGGGACTATTTCAAAATCGACTTCGCCTACACCGTCAGCACCAATCGCGCGAAATATGATCCGTCCAAAACGACTTACGAAACCCTGCGCGACCAATGGCGTTTGTTCCGCGAGGGACTCGGAGAGGATGCCCTGATCAACTCCTGCATTGGCGGAATATTGCGCTACACCATTGGCACCGTGGACATCTCACGCGTCGGCGGCGACATCGGCAGCAACGTGAAACAATTGCGCAAAAATCTAGCGGAAATGATGCTGCGTGCCCATGCCAACGGCGTTTGGTTCCAGATCGACCCGGATGTGTATTACATGCGCCGCGATGGATCCGAACTCAACTTCGAGCAATCCCACCTCCTCACCGGAACCCAGGGCTTGTTAGGAGCCGCGCTGCTTACCTCGGACTTCGCCGATCAATGGGATGATGCCGCGACAAACACCGTGAAGCACTATTGGAACAAAACCGGCCCGGTGGTTCCTGCCGCACAACACCTGTTCCTGCGCCCCGATGGCCTGCCCGCCGCTCTTTCGGTCGCCTACGGCCCGGGCGACTACGCGGTGGGAATCTACAACTGGGAAACCACGCCGAAGGACGTCACGGTGAATTTCTCGGACCTGCGCCTTCCCTCCGCAGACTATCAAATTTCACCCGCCGATCACGGCCAGGAAAAAACCAGTCTGGCAGATGGAGCCATCACCGTCCATGCCCAGCCCGGAGAATCCCTGCGCATTGTCCGCCTCCGCAGCTCCGCACATCCATCAAAAGGCAAATAGCAGCGGAGTTACAATATTTACCACTGGCGGACTTTGCAAGTATCCTCACGTTTAACACCGTAAAGTTCACGCCGATGAACCCACTTCGCATCTGCCTCATTTTGGCCGCATGGTCCGGTTTTGCCGCCGCCGACGTGAAATCCCGCGTGCTCATCCTCAGCGGCGCGAACAACCACGATTGGAAACAAACCACGCCCGCGATCCGCGCCGCACTGGAGGAAACCGGGCGCTTCGAGGTGGACGTGGAGGAAAACGTCATCGCCATGAAACCGGAGGCCTTCGCGCCGTATGCCGTGGTGCTGGGAAATTTCAACACCTTCGGCGAGGACGCTCCGGCGACCAAGGAATGGCCGGCGGAAACGCGGCAGGCGTTTCTCGCTCACATGGCAAAAGGCCACGGGCTGGTGATCGTGCATGCGGGAAGCTCTGTGTTTTACGAGTGGCCGGAATTCCAGAATCTCGCTTGCGGCACTTGGAAAGACGGCACCAACCATGGCCAAATCCACGTCACTAAAGTGACCTTCACCGATGCCCAATCGCCAATCACGAAAGGCCTCGCCCCCTTCTGGATCCGCGATGAGTTCTGGCAAAGCATCCTCGTCGCCCCCGGCGCGAAACCGCTCGCCAGCGTGACTCCCGATCCCGCGTTCCAAGGCAGTGGCAAGCCGGAAAACATCCTCTTCACCACCGAGACCGGCGGTGCGCGCGGCTTCGCGATTTTCCTCGGGCACGATGTGGTGACGATGAAAAACACCGCCTGGAAAACCCTGCTCCAGCGCGGCACCGAGTGGGCCGCCACCGGCAAGGTCACCATCCCGCCCGCCAAGGACTGGCCGTCCACCAAAGAGGACGCCGACCGCATGACCCGCTGAATTTTTCTCTATCACAAAAACCACCAACTCATGAAAATCGGCTGCTTCGCCCTCATCCAACCGTTCTCGCCCATGCGGCGGCAATTCGAACTCATCCGCGGACTCGGCTTCGACTACGCCGACCTAACGGACAATCACGACGGTGCGACGCTCGGCACCGAATACGGATTTTCCGCATCCTTCAGCCTGGACTCCCATCCGGCAACCATCCTCGACATGGTGAACGAGTTCAACCTCACGCTCACCAGCGTCTGCGCCCACGCAAACCTGCTAGACCCGACTTCGCCCGACCGATACGGCACTGCGGAAATCATCAAGGCGATCAAGCTCGCCCACTTCCTCGGCGTTAAACAAGTCATCACCACCGAGGGCGATCCCAAGACGGACTTCGGCCACCAGCTCAGCGACGACCAACGTCTCTTCAGCATCCGCGAAAAACTCCACGAACCGATCCGCTGGGCGAAAACGTTCGGCATCGAGCTCCTGCTAGAGCCGCACGGCATCCTCACCGATACCGTGGACGGCATGAGCCGCATTCTCGACGCACTCGGCCACGAGGAAACCGTGGGCATCAACCTCGACACCGGTAATTCCTGGCTTGGCGGCGGCGATCCACTGCAGTTCGTGAAAACCTTCGGCCCGCGTATCAAACACGTCCACTGGAAGGACATGCCGGAAGAGTGGCTCCCCAAACGCGGCACCCAGTTCGGCTGCGGCATGGGCCTCATCCCGTTAGGCGACGGCATCGTCGGCATCGAGGCCATTGTGAAAGAGCTGCTCGCCACCGGTTTCGATGGTCCCACCACTCTGGAAATCGCCGGCGAGGAGGCAGTCAAAGTTTCCGCCGACCGCCTCCGCCAATGGGCTGTCTGAAATCCTAAATCTGAAATCTAAAATCTAAAATCTCCAATCTCCAATCCCATGACCACACGCCGTCGTTTCCTCACCACATCCACCGCCGCATTCGCCGCGCCATTCATCCTGACGTCCCGCCGCGCCTCCGCAGCGGACGCTGCCGGTCGCACCATCCGCCTCGGCCACATCGGCGTGGGCGGTCAGGGCTCCGGCTTGCTCCAGAATTTCCTCTCCGTGCCGGGAGCCAAGTCAGTCGCCATCGCCGATCCCTTCCGCCAGCGTCGCGAAGCCGCCGGCCAGAAGGTGAAGGAAATCCAAGGCCACGATGCCAAGCTCTACAACGACTTCCGCGAACTGCTCGCCGATCCTGAGATCGACGCGGTCGTCATCGCCACGCCCGACCACTGGCACGTGCCCATCGGCCTGGCCGCCGTGCGTGCGGGCAAGGATGTCTATGTCGAGAAACCGCTCGGCCACACGCTCGCCCAGAACAAGGCGATGCTCGATGCCTGCGTGAAACACGACCGCATTTTCCAATACGGCACCCAACAGCGCAGCCAGGAAATCCTCCGCCGCGGGATCGAACTCGTGATCAACGGCACCATCGGCGACATCGAACGCATCGACATCTGGGCGCCGAAAGGAAGCGGTGGCGGATCACTCGAAGAAATCCCGGTGCCGGAAGGGCTGGACTACGATCTATACCTCGGCCCGGCGCCCATGAAGCCTTGCACCAAGGATCGCATCACCGGTTCCGGATCCTGGTATTGCTCCGACTACGCGATCGGTTTCATCGCCGGCTGGGGCGCGCACCCGCTAGACATTTCCATCTGGGGCCTCGATTACGACCAGCAAGGCCCGTTCAAAATCCGCGGCACCGGCACCGTCGAAACACCCGACGCGCTTTTCAACACGATCAGCTCCTGGGATGTCCACATGGAGTTCGCCCGCGGCATCAAGACGCACTTCATGAGCTCCGACATCGCCAAGCCCGTCATCGATGCCTATCGGAAAAACTGGTGCGACGACGGCACCACCTTCTTCGGCCCCAAAGGCTGGATCAGCCTCAGCCGCGGTGGCTACGCCGCCAGCAACCCGGATTGGTTCCGCGAAAAACAAAGCCCGGACGCCAAGCGCGTTGCCTATCAGAACAACTACTACAAAGCCTTCGTCGATGCCGTGCGCGACCACACGCCATCCATCGGGCCCGTCGGCGATGCCGTGCGGTCAGACGCGCTCAGCCATCTCTCGGTGCTCGCCATCCAATCCGGCGGCGAGGTCGTCTGGGACCCCAAAGCCTACCGCATCGTTTCCCCGGAACCGCTCAATGAGCGGATGAGTCATCCCGTGCGCGGTGACTGGAAACAGAGCTGAAGGAAGCCCTTCCGACTCAATACGACCGTCGGTGGCACGGCAGCACAAAACACGTTACCGATCCGCCGGGCGGCGTGGTTGTGCATTTTACTTTGGAAGTCCTAAATACGCAAAAACACCTCATGTGGTGTCTATTGGCGTATTTAAGCACCATATATTGTGCCATTCAAACTTCTCGGATTGCAGCTCCCCGAGATAAGGATAGTGTCCGTGCAGCCCAACTCCCTCTC